>DATGOS010000224.1:0-3119 GCA_035305725.1 Cyclobacteriaceae bacterium | reverse complement strand
TTTTACGATGTCGGGCCATGCTTTTAACCATTTTTTATTTTCAGGATCAAGTTGCGATTCAAGCCGCTGATACAGGTCCTTCAAACGCTGAAGGATCATTTCCTTGTCTCCGACCTGTGAATCAGTTTGGATGGCCTCCATGGATTTCTTAATGCCGTACATTTGCTGGGCCAGGTTGCTTTGCTGCATTGCCCATTTGTCATAGGCGCGGTTATTTTCCGCAATTTCAGACAGGTAACGTATCCTGGAAGCAGGGATGATTTGTGCTTTTTCGGAAGCCTCAGGGCTTTTATTGAGAAAGGTATCCAAAGCAAACCCTATTGATGCCAGTTTTGAAAGCAGCGCCAGGTAAAGGTTGTCTACGCCCGGATCATTAAACTGCGAGGCCATGGTTCCGTACACCGGAAGATCTTCTTCCTCGACTTTCCAAAGGTGATGGTTTCGTCTGTATTGTTTTTTTACATCCCGCAGGGCATCCTGTGCGCCTTTTTTGTCAAACTTGTTGAGTACCACTACATCCGCATAATCAAGCATATCGATTTTTTCAAGCTGCGACGAGGCGCCGTAATCGGGAGTCATCACATACAGGGAAATGTCGGCATGATCGACAATTTCGGAATCTGACTGCCCTATGCCGGAGGTCTCCAGAATTACCAAATCAAACCCCGCTGCCTTTACAATATCGACCGCATCGCGGACGGATTTGGAAAGGGCGAGGTGAGCCCGTCTGGTCGCCATGGACCTCATATACACCTGGGGGTGGTGGACGGCGTTCATACGGATCCGGTCACCCAACAGTGCGCCCATCGTCTTCCTTTTGGAAGGGTCAACAGAGATTATGGCAACTTTTTTTTCTGACTCCTGATGCTCAAAATCAATCAGAAACCTTCTGACCAGTTCATCAATCAGCGAGGATTTTCCCGAGCCCCCTGTTCCTGTAATCCCCAAGACAGGAGTCTGGCTTTTGGAAGCCTGTTTGCTGATTTCAGAAAGTGAGACCTGGATTTCCTCCGGGAAGTTTTCGGCGACCGTGATCATGCGGGCTACGGCTTGTTCGATTGGAATGGCCTTTTCAAAATGTGGGGAAAACCTTTTTTCAAGGGGGAAATCTGCCTTTCTCACCAGGTCCTCAATCATGCCCTGCAGGCCCATCTCACGCCCTTCGTCCGGAGAATAAATCCTTGTGATGCCATAGGCCATCAACTCCTCTTTTTCTTCTGGCAGGATCGTCCCTCCCCCGCCGCCGAATATTTTGATATGGCATGCCTGCCGCTCCTTGAGCATGTCAAACATGTATTTAAAAAATTCCATATGTCCGCCCTGGTAGGAGGTGACGGCGATCGCCTGAACGTCCTCTTGAATAGCGCAATCCACAATTTCAAGTACCGACCGGTTGTGCCCCAGATGGATCACCTCACAGCCAGTGTCTTGGATTATTCTTCTCATGATATTGATGGCCACATCATGGCCGTCAAAAAGAGAGCCTGCCGTTACGATCCTGACGGAATGATGGGGGGTATAAGGTTGCGCTGTTCCTGGCATGTCCTGTTTTGGATTATCCTGCGTATGATGGTCTTCCCTGCATTATTAGGGAAGATTTTGCGGGTATTTAAGACTATATTTATATCTTACGGGTAAATTAATGGGGCGGCTACATTCCCGCCGTTCAAAAATTTCCAGGACAATATTACTGTAAAATAATCTTAATTGAAACCTGGCCTATAGGATTGGATATAGGGATAAATTGCCAGAGGGCCAGGCTACGCATTATGTGGTGGTGCTGGATGAGGCGCCTGTCGGGACGCTGAGCAGGGAAGGCATCATAAAAGGCTTTAGCAATCAGGGAGGCAAGTCAGGATCGACGAGATCCCCGACCTTCAGTCACTCAGGTCGGACTTCATGCTCCCCTTGGAGGAAGCCTTTCGGAAAATGGAGGGCAACCACAAAAAGGTAGCCTTGGCGTATGGTGACCAGCAGTTTTTGGGAATGCTGGACCGGGAAAGTATTGGGAATTTATAAGGGTAAATGCTGCCAAGCATGATTGAACGATAAGAAAATGTCCATTAAATACACCACCGCCGAAGAAGCGGTAAAAGCCGTTAAAAGTAACCAGCGAATTTTTGTCCATGGTAGCGCGGCCACGCCCCATGCCTTGTTAAGGGCTCTGGCCGATAGAAAACATGAATTGGAGAATGTGGAAGTGGTCTCCATTACAACGCTCGGAGAAATGCCGATTGCGCACCCGGACTGTAAAGAGAGCTTTTATATCAACTCCCTGTTTGTTTCCGAAAACGTGCGGCAGGCAGTAAACAGCCCACAGGGCGGTTATATCCCGATTTTCCTCAGTGAGATCGGTCAATTGTTCCGGCGCAAAATTCTGGACCTGGACCTGGCACTGGTTCATGTATCCTCACCCGATGCCCATGGTTTCTGCTCTCTGGGCGTTTCGGTGGACGTGGCCAGGGCTGCTATAGATACTGCGGACTTGATTATTGCGCAGGTAAATCCCAACATGCCCAGGACGCAAGGGGACGGGCTGGTGCATATCAGTAAGTTTCACGCCGCGGTGGAAGTAAACGATCCCTTGCCACAGGTGAATTATGCCAGTAAAATAGGGGAGAATGAACTTAAGATAGGAAACTATATCGCGGAGCTTATTCCCGACAGGTCCACGCTTCAGTTAGGGATCGGTGCTATTCCTGATGCGGTATTAAAAGTCCTGGGCACCCATAAAGACCTGGGAATCCATACGGAGATGTTTTCTGACGGGGTCATTGATCTGATGGAAAAAGGAGCTATAACGAACAAGTACAAGAAAAGGCATTCGGGTAAGGTGGTGACTTCGTTTGCCATCGGGTCGGAAAAGCTGTACCGGAAGGTGGATGATAATCCCGAATTTGCGTTTCTTGAGACTGCTTATGTGAACGATACCGCCGTGATCAGAAAGAATCCAAACATGATTTCGATCAACTCCTGTTTGGAAATCGACCTTACAGGCCAGGTATGCGCGGATTCCATAGGTACCTATCATTATTCGGGGGTAGGCGGTCAGATGGACTTTATGCGGGGGGCGTCCTTGTCCGAAGGGGGCAAACCCATCATGGCCTTAAACGCGTCGA
>DATGOS010000223.1:0-3210 GCA_035305725.1 Cyclobacteriaceae bacterium | reverse complement strand
ATCGCTTCCTTCCGGTCGGGAATTGACAGTACTTTTTTATATGCCACCGGGTTGATGCCGGCTTCCATGTCTCTAATGATTTCCATGGGATCCTCGTTTCGCGGATTGTCTGCGGTAAGAATGATTTTGTCGCTTAAGCGGCAGGCGATTCCGGCCATCAGCGGCCTTTTCCCCTTGTCCCGGTTACCTCCACAGCCGACCACCGTAACGACCTGTTCGGCTCCTGTCCGTATGTCCTGTATGGTTTTCAGCACATTTTCCAAAGCGTCTGGAGTATGCGCGTAGTCCACGATAAGGGTGATGCCCTGGTGTTCATAGGGTTCAAACCTTCCCTGTGCCCCTTTCATATTGGAAAGCTGCATCATCACCTCCTCCTCGTCCTCGCCCAACAACACGCCTGTGCCCAGAGCCGCAAGCAGGTTATAGGAATTGAACTTCCCGATCAACCTGAACCAAACGGCTTTGCCCTGAATATCCAGTTCCAGGCCATGAAGCGTATTGCTGAGTATTTTTGCCTTAAAATCAGCGGGAAATTTCAGCGCGTAGGTATATTTACTGGCTCTGGTGTTTTGCAGCATGACCAGCCCACGTTTGTCATCCGCATTGACCAGCGCAAAAGCATCTTTGGGAAGTTCGTCGAACAGTTGCTTTTTTGCTTTAATATATTCATCAAAAGTTCCGTGGTAATCCAGATGGTCCCGGGAGATGTTGGTAAATATGGCCCCGGATATCTTTAAACCTGCCGTCCTCCTTTGTACAATGGCATGGGAACTGGCTTCCATAAAGCAATGGGTACATCCCTCCGCCAGCATTCCCGATAAAAGTTCGTTCAGTGCAAGGGCATCCGGCGTAGTATGGGAAGCGGGAATTATTGTATCCTTGATTTTATTTTCTACCGTCGACAACAAGCCGCAGGAATGGCCCATCTCCGAAAACACCTGATGAAGCAGGGTCGCAATGGTGGTTTTTCCGTTCGTCCCCGTCACCGCCACCAATTTTAATTTGGCCGAGGGATTGTCAAAGAAATTTGAAGCCATAATCCCCAAAGCGGCCTGAGAGTCCTTTACCTGTACAAAGGTTACTCCCGCCGTGTCCTCGGGAGGTAAACCTTCCCCCACAATGCTTCGCGCCCCCTGGCTTATCGCCTGGTCAATGAATTGATGCCCATCCACCTGGGTCCCCCGCACCGCGACAAAGGTTGATCCCTCTCGTACCTTCCTACTGTCGAAGGTGATATGGCTCACCTCAAGGTCCATATCCCCATGGGTGGAAACCAGGGAAACTTTATACAATATGTCCTTTAATTCTTTCATCATCCCAGCTCCACTTTAATGATTCCGTTGTAGGGGACAGCAGCCCCTATTGGCAAAGATTGCCTGATCACCCTCCCCTGCCCGGTAAACTCTACCCTTAATCCCATATTTTCGAGCAGGTACAGGGCATCCCTCAGGGTCATTCCCCTGACGTCGGGTATTTGCTTCCCGGTAACCTTATTGGGCTCCCAGGCAACGGTGTTGTTTACCAGGGTGGGTTTGACCCAGATTTCACTCCCAGGGTCATTGTCTGGAATTCCCAGACCGTCACAAATTAAATGAAGCTCCTCGGCCATGCCCGCCTGGATCATGGGCATACGCTCCTTCACCGACCCGGGATCTGTCTTTTTCCCACCATTGATGCTAAGATCCTGGGCATAAATTTTATCCGCTATTTCTTTAAATACCGGCGCCGCCACGTCCCCGCCATACGCATAAAACCCCACCGGGCTGTCGATCACGACAATGCCGCTATATTTTGGAGCCTCAGCGGGAAAATATCCCGCAAATGATGCATAATACTTCTTGGTATAGCGGCCATTTTCGAGTTTCTGTGCCGTGCCTGTTTTGCCCGCAATAGTATAGTCCGTGCCTTTGATGTTTTTGGCCGTTCCATTTTGCACCACCCCTTCCAACAATGACTGCAAGGACTTGATGGTTTTTTCCGAAGCTATCCTCTTTTTTAGCACTTCCGTTTCATACGTTTCCCTGATCGAATTCCCTTTGCTGACACGCTGCACGATCATGGGTTTTACCATCCGTCCGTCGTTGGCGACCGCATTGTAAAGGGTCAAGGTCTGCAGGGGGGTGACCTTCAACTCATAACCTATGGACATCCAGGGCAAGGTGGTGCCATACCAGTTCCTGTCGCCGGGCTTCTTGAAATAAGGCTTGCCTTCCCCTTTGAGCTGAAAGCCCAGAGGCTGGTCAAGTCCGGTTTTGCGGATGTATTCCATGTACTTCGCTGGATTCACCCCAAACCGTTCGTTGACAAGTCTGGAGATGCCGACGTTGGAGGATTTTTCGAAGGCCTCCCTTACGGTAATTTTTCCGTGCCCCCCGTGTTTTTCGTCCCGCATGGTACGGTCGTAAAATTTATAAGCCCCCTTGCCGGTATCCACAGAATCCTTTAAGCTCACCGCTCCGTCTTCGAGGAGCGCCAGCATGGAAAGCAATTTAAACGTTGATCCCGGTTCCGTCAGCCCCTGTTCGCCTACCGCATAATTATAATATTCCCCATAGGCGTTTCCGCCCTTGTTTTTCTGCAGATTGGCGATGGCTTTTATATGCCCGGTGGCAACTTCCATGATGATCACACTTCCGAATTCCGCGTTTTTGTTGAACAACTGCCTCAGCAACGCTGATTCAGCTACATCCTGAATATTGACGTCCAATGTGGTAATCACGTCAAAGCCGTCTTCCGGACGGATATCATGCGCATCATGCAAAGGCTTCCAGATTCCCCCTGCAATTTTTTGAAAAAGGGCCTCTCCATTGTTCCCCTGCAGGAATTCATTGAAGCTGTACTCCACCCCCACGCCATAATCATTCTCGTTCAGGAACCCCACCGTTCGTCCTGCCAGGGATTTAAACGGCCGGTATCGTTGATCGATTTTTTCAAAAATCACCCCGCCTTCCAGCCGTCCTTCTCTAAAAATCGGCCAGTCCATCATCCGCTTTTTTTCCTGATAGCCTATCTGTCTGCGGTTTAGAATCAGGTATTTCTTTTGGTTCAGCCTGGCATCATGGATCATTCGCTTGTAAGCAGCCGCTGACTTGTCTTTATAAAAATTTGAAAGCAAACGCGACAGGGAATCGATCCCCGATTTATACAGTTCGGCGTCGGCAATAGAAGGATCCAGCACGACCCTGTAAAAGGGCAGGCTGGTGGCCAGCA
>DATGOS010000222.1:0-3139 GCA_035305725.1 Cyclobacteriaceae bacterium | reverse complement strand
CTGGTGAATCCAATGGAAGAAAATACCAGTACCCCGCCTTCCTGGGGGACTTCCAGTTTGAAATTTCCATCAATGTCAGTGAGAGTTCCAGTGCTGGTGCCTTTTAACAAGATATTGACACCGGGCAGGGTACTTCCGTCTTCTGCGGAGGTCACCGTGCCGGTCACGGCCACCTGTGCGATAAGACTGTCGCAGCTTAAGAACAGGCCCGTGAAAATGAGGGAAAACAAAACCTTTTTAAAATGGAGAGCGTATGCCTTTTTTTGTATTATAAATCAAAATTCACTACTTGATAAACGCGAATATTTACACTAAAAAGCCACTCTTACACCGGCTGAGCGGGTTGAGTGAGTGTAACTTGTATGCCATACTTAATACTAAAATAAGTGGTGTGGCTGTTCTTTCCAACTGAATCATGTGATTTTTTACAAATATTTTTTCCAATCGTCCTATCGAAAAATCCCAAAAAAAAATTACTTTAATTACCCGTTCCTAGGTGCTACTGAAGCAGCTATTTGTGGAACCAGTAATTTGTTATATTTTGTCCTTCCAGCTATATTTAAAAAAACTTGACGGTGAGCATCCTCCTTAAAAAATTAAAACCCGTTTTTGAGAACTCGTATTCCCTGGTAGATAAGGTAGAACAAAATCTGAGGGACTTTTTTGCTGAAGCAAATTTACAACCCGGGGATGCCATTCCTAAAGAATCGGACCTGGCCAAGTCACTGGGCGTGAGCCGAACGGTAGTCAGGGAAGCTTTGTCCCGGCTAAAAACGCTGGGATTGATCGAATCCCGAAGGAATCGCGGGATTGTGCTTACACATCCGGATATTTTGGGAAGTTTCGAAAGGGTTTTGAACCCTATGCTCCTGGACACCGCCACCCTGCAGGACATCTTTGAACTGCGGCTGGTCCTGGAGATGGGTTTGGCGGATCTGCTGTTTATTCGAAAAACCAAAGAGAACATCCAGCGGCTGGACGCCTTGGTTAGCAGGGAGGAGCATACCCAGGACCGGTATTTAAAAAACCGGTTTGATGCTGAGTTTCATTCCATGCTGTATGAAATATCCGGAAATCAGACAATTTTGAGGTTCCAGCAAATGCTGTATCCGATCTTTAACCTCGTTCACGGCGGTTATATCACCAGCAAGGCGGAGGTGACGGATGCCGTCACCCACCGCGATTTGCTAAATGAACTAAAAGGAGGAACTCCGGCAAGTTTCCGGGAAAAAATGAGTATCCACCTTCAGGTATATTTTGACAAGGTGGAGGAATAATCTACCCCTTGTAATCAATCACTTCCTGCCTGGACACGCCAAGGCCATCAATACCCAGCTCCACCACATCGCCTTCTTTTAAGTAAACCGGCGGATCAAACCCCATTCCCACGCCCGCCGGCGTGCCCGTACTGATGATGTCACCAGGCAAGAGCGACATGTACTGGCTGATATAGCTCACCAGTTTTGGAACATTAAATATCAGGTCGGAGGTGTTGCTGTCCTGCACGATCTTGTCGTTGAGTTTTAGCCATAGCCTCAGGTTGTGGGGATCTTTTATTTCATCCCGGGTCACCAGATACGGTCCTAAAGGCGCAAAGGAATCGCTGCTCTTCCCTTTTAGCCATTGCCCCCCATGCCGGAGTTGAAAATCCCTCTCACTTACATCGTTGTGCAGGATATAGCCGGCGATATGATCCATGGCCTGTTCCTCGGACACATAATTGGCTTTCTTGCCGATCACTACGCCCAGCTCCACTTCCCAGTCGGTAGCCTTCGATGCTTTGGGTATAATAATTGGATCAAAGGGCCCTGAAACCGCCGAGGTAGCCTTCATAAACAGAATAGGCTGGGTAGGGATCTCGGCACCGCTTTCCTTGGCATGAAGGGCGTAGTTCAAGCCCACGCAAATTAGTTTGGAAGGCCGGTAGATTGGTGCACCCAACCTTGTATCCTTTGAAACCTCCGGGCAGGAGTCCTGATTTTGCTGAAGCCATGTCTCCAGCTTTCTGATCCCGTCAGATCCTAAAAATTCCTCAGACCAGTCACTGCCAAAAGCACTGCAGTCAATCCATTTACCGTCTGTTGTTTCCACGCCCGGCTTTTCCTGGCCGGTCAGTCCAAATCTAATTAATTTCATGGTTTTTGTTTATCCTTTGTGTTTATTTTCAATTTTCCTTTACGCATGAACCGTATCCGGATGGTCACGGAATTTTCGCCTCCTGCTTAATCCGTCTTTCCAATCATAGGAAACAACCGCCGGATTTCCTGTTCGGTGGGCCGGCTCCCATATTCACAAAGCTCAAATGCTTCCGCAAATTCCACGTTGGAGGCTTGTGCTTTGCCGTACCATTTTTCAAGGGCACCCTGAATTTCGGGGTTTATAGAGCCCGTCCGTCGCTCTTTTAACCATGCCAGTCGTTCCTCCTTATCGGTCGGGATTTCGCTTGTATCACCGCTAATCCAGGGAAGCCATTCGTAAAATTGGGACTCGTGGGCATCCAGCGCCTGGATTTTTTTGTCTATGACTGAGCTGATATCGATGGCGATGTCCGGGCGGAAGGGATTGGGCCGCTGAAAATGGTCCTGAAAATAGAGGAAGACGGGATTTTTCCGTAAAGGAGGAGTGTCCGCGGCTATGTTGGGTACCCCCACCATAAAGGCCGCATCCTGCACCAATACGCCTGTGTAACGGTGGTCCGGATGATAGTCGTTTGAGCGGTGGGACATCACCACGTCGGCGCCCCATTCCCTGATCCTCCGGATGATTTCCAGGCGGATGGGAAGGGTGGGAAGAAGTTCCCCGTCATGGTTGTCCAGCACCTCATAGCTGATGCCCAGGCGCCGGGCGACTTCCTGCGTCTCCGCCGCCCTCCGTTTGGCTAGGATGCCTCCACCCTGCTCCATGTGTCCCGCGTCCCCGTTGGTGACGGAAAGAAACTTTACCTGGTGTCCCATCTCTACAAACAAGGCCGCGGTGCCGCCGCCTCTGATGTCACAATCATCCGGATGGGCTCCGATCATAATAATCTTCAGGGGCTTGTCCTGGGCGAAGGCCATTGAAATCTGACATATCGCCAGCAGGAAAAGGGAAAGGCATTTTTTTGTCATGGTATCAGGTTTGAAAAAGAAGGTGAATATAT
>DATGOS010000221.1:0-2956 GCA_035305725.1 Cyclobacteriaceae bacterium | reverse complement strand
CCCGTAAGGATCAAAAAAATAAAAATCAGTATACCCAGATAGGCCAAAAACAACAGGGTGAGGTGCTAGGAGATTTTTAGCCCTACTCCTTTGTTTAGTTTTACCAAAAGAACAAAGACCGACGACAATACCGCATGGCCTGTATATACTAAAAAAATGGCGGCCACGGCAAGTCCAAACATGGTGATGTTTTCGGAAATCAAAAGGCCCGGAGAAACGGCTCCTGCCCAGTGTATCAAGATGAAAACAGTCAGCAGGCCCAAGGGAAAAACGACCAGCATCCTTTTATATGCGTTCCACCGGTGATAAAAAGTATGCAGGACCACCGTGGGCAGCACCATGCCTGCCATGAGCAACATCATCGGCAGGTTGGTATTAAGACCGCCGATATGGAGGCTGTTCACCCCCGTCAGGGTCAGCAGGAAAATAACCGCGACCATGCTGAATCCAAACGGCGTCCTGTCGAAAAAAGAAACCAGCACCAAGCCCAGGCACACAAGAACAAACAGAACTACCCCGAACACCAGTGAGTAGGAGGACCGCACCAGTGGTGGAAGCGACTCAAACTGCTGGAAAATCAGGTAGTTCTCGGTTTCCAGTACATATTGGTCAACTTTCAGGTCAAAAAAATCCAGGGGTATGGTCACCATGTCAGCAAAAAGCGCCGCCTCTATGGGCATGGTGTCGCCCTGAATAAAGTGGTAAATGATAAGCAGCAGGCTACCCACAACCACTGCTGTCAATGGAAATACCCTAAAGAGAAAGAACTGGAATTTTTCCGCGAACTTCTCCCGCATTATTCCATCACCTTAGGCACCCGAAAATAATCTGAGTCTTTGTGGGGGGCATTTTTTAGTCCCTTCTCGTGGGAAAGGTGCTCACCCACCACGTCCTCCCGCATGATATTGACCTCCGAGGACATGGTCGTGAGGGGTTCCACCCCTTCCGTATCGACTTCGTTTAGTTTTTCTACCCAATCCAGGATCTGGGTCATATCCTGTTTCATTTTCTCCGCTCCCTGTTCGTCAAACTCCAACCTTGCCAAATGAGCAATTTTTCGGAGCGTATTGATGTCTATTTCCATTGTATTTGATGATTTTCAGTACCGTTTATTCCATTATCCTCAAGCAATTGTTTCTGGATAATTTCAAAACAGGCATCCCTCAGTTCTGAAGCGGACCGTTTTTGTTTATCGTCTACCCGAATGGGATGATGAATCACTGCCCTTGCTGTGCCATACCGCAGCAATAGCCTACCGTCATCCGGCAAAATTAGATGATTATACGATAAGGTGACAGGAATAACAGCGATTTGTTTTTCAATGGCAATTTTAAAGGCGCTGTCCTTAAACCTGCCCATCAAGGGCGGTGCTTCCGAGGTGATCCCTCCTTCCGGAAACATAACCACGCTGCTTCCCTCATCCAATGCCCTTTTTGTCATCATAATCGACTCCCCGCGGCTCTTCAGGCTGGACCTGTCGACGGCGATATGAAGGTTCCTGAACATATAGCCAAACAGTGGGATTTTCCCCAACGAACTCTTGCCCACAAACACGATGTCCTTTTTGATAAAACCCAGCACCGGAATGTCTAGGTAGGAAAAGTGATTGGAGACAATTATGTATTGCTGGTCCTTCTGGATGTAATGTCTGTTGACAAACTTCACCCTTATGAAAATCAGGGTAAAAAATATGGTGGACCAGAGCCTGTTCAGTTTCCGCCCGAAGCGTTTTAAGCCGGGGATTTTGATCGTTATCACAAAAAGCGGCAATAGAAATATAAAGGTCAGGGCAAAAACAACAAGCCCATAGGTGGAGTAAATCCTTCTAAAAACAGTCATCAAGCAAGTTAAAATCCTTCATTCCCTAATCAAAAACTCAGCTGATCTTTTTTACTTTCAGCGAAGTGCCTTCCGTACTGATTACCTTTACCCTTTCCCCTTTGTCTATAAATTCTCCCCTTGAATAGGCGTCATAAACTTCGTCATCAATCAGGATCTTCCCGCTGGGCATCAGACGCGTATGGGCCATGCCTTCCTGCCCGAGCAGATCATTACTATAAAAAGAAGAAGTGTATCCGTCCACCCGTTGCTGGGTGTCTGCCAAAGAAAACCTGCTGAACGCCTTCCACTCGTTGATCTTGGAAGCAAAGGAAAAAATCAGGACCACCGCCAGGATTACAGATAAAATCACCGTGAGCAGTGCCATGAAAAAGTCTCCGGAGGACACGAAGGTAAAGTCAAAAAGCTCATTAGGGAGCATGCCCAAAGTCAATCCTGTCAGGACCAGCGCAATGCCCAGAATGCCGAAGATCCCAAAGCCCGGAAGGACAAAAACTTCGAGCACTATAAATATCACTCCGATGCCAAAAGCAAAAATCTCCCAGTTTTCCGCCAGACCGGTTAAATAATAGGGTATGAAATATAAAATAATGGCCGTGATGCTGGCCAGGATCGGGAAGCCCACCCCGGGCGTTTGAAGCTCAAAATAAATCCCCGCAAAAATGATCAGGATCAGAAAACCGCTGACCACCGGATTGAGAAAGAAAGCTATCACTTTTTCGGTGGTGGACATTTGGTGCCGGATAATCTCATAGGAGCTTATTCCTTGCCTTTCCACCACTTCTTCCAAAGAATTGGCTTGTCCCTCACAAAACCCGTTTGCTATCGCCTCGGAGACGGAGAAAGTTACCACAGATCCCGCTTCCGTAATTCCTTCTATTTCCAGGTTTTCATCCACCATAGCCTCGGCGATTTTTGGATCCCTTCCTGTTGCTTCCGCGGTGCTCCGCATTATGGAACGCATGTAGGACTGGTACTTGTCCGGGGCAGCTTCCCCGGTACCGCCCACCACTACAGTTGCCGCACCGATACTGGAGCCGGGCGCCATATAAATACTGTCGCTGGCAATGGCGATCAATGCTCCGGCGGATGCCGCGTCCTTATCAATAAAGGTATG
>DATGOS010000220.1:0-6122 GCA_035305725.1 Cyclobacteriaceae bacterium | reverse complement strand
TAAATTTGAAGGTCCCTGGCTTGAATTGACTGTCGCGAAAAACCTGATCGACCGACTGTCCGGGAAAATCCAAATTACCAGGGAAAAAGACCAGACCACCGTGGTGAATATTATGTTGCCGCTGGCTGAACACCATTAAATTGTTAAGATATAAATATATAGACGATGTTTTCTCTAAAAATATTAATTACCGAGGACGATAGGGTTTCTGCCTTGTTGCTGAAAAAAGCGTTGGAGAAAAACCGTCATGAAATAATCGGAATGGCCGATTCAGGGGAAACGGCTCTCGAAATCCTGGAAAACAAAAAGGCGGATATTGTCATGATGGACATAAATCTTGCCGGCAAACTGGATGGGATTAGAACCACGGAGATTATCAATGAAAAATTCAAAATCCCCGTTGTCTACCTTACCGCAAGTTCGGACTCCGAAACCTTGACCAAGGTGGCAGGAACCAATCCCAGCGCCTTTGTCATTAAACCTTTCAACATCCGGGAATTAAATATGGTCATAGAACTTGCCATCTTTAAAGACCGGAAAGAAAAAGAACTGCAAAACCTAAACAACGAACTGGAGGAAAAGGTCAAACAGCGCACAGCCGACCTTAACGAAGCCAATAAAGAACTTCAAAAGGCCCTGGAAAAAGAGCGGGAACTCAGTGAACTGAAATCGCGGATCGTGCAAAACGTGTCCCACGGCTTTAAAACTCCCCTGACTTCGATTTTAAGTTCCGCGCAACTGTTAAAGCTTTATGCGGAAAAAGACCATCCCCACAGGCCCAAGATCGTAAAACACACCTCAAAAATTGAAACTTCTGCGAGAAACCTCAACAGCTTGCTGACCAGCATCTTGTTTTTTGGCAAAGCCGATGCGGAAAAGATGAATTATAAACCCACAAAAGTCTATACCGCGGCCTTTTTTAACGAGGTGGTGGATGTAGTAAAAGCCGGTATTGAAAACGCGGTGAGCATAAAGACCAGTTTCGAAAATCTTCCCAAAATCATTACTACGGACATGGAATGTCTGTACCAGATTTTTGAAAATCTACTTTCCAACGCGGTCAAATATTCAAAAAATGGCCAGACGGTGGAATTTAGAGTCTGGTTCGAAGGGGATCAGTTAAAATCTTCGATAAAAGACTCGGGAATAGGCATCTCCAAATCGGAACAAAATCAGTTGTTCGACCGGTTTTTCAGAGGCAAAAACGTAGGAATCACCGAAGGCTCCGGCCTTGGACTTTCCATCGTCAAAAAATGCATTGACCTCACGGGAGGGGAAATTTACTTCGACAGCGTATTAAATGAAGGGACAACCTTTTACGTCACCATACCCATCAAACAGAAAAAATAAACCTGGGCGCCGGTTAGTTGGCATGTGCCCTGTCCTGTAGCTCAAGCTGCTCTATTTTCTCCATCAGGGAGCGGGTAATCTTACCGGGTTTGCCTTGCCCGATCCTTTGGCCGTCTATCTGTGTGACGGGTAGGATCCGCTTGGTGGTACTGCAAATAAAAGCCTCCTCCGCATCAAGAAGTTCGGAGAAAGAGATGTCCCTTTCCTGTACCTCTTCCGCAATTTTCAGGATGTTCTTCCTGGTAATCCCCCGGAGTACGTTGGCACGGGGTGTACTGATTTCCCCCTCCTTTATAATAAAAATGTTGCTTCTGGAACTTTCGGAGATAATCCCTCCATGGTGATAAATGACATCTTCGGCATTTTTATTTGCCCAACCCAGGCTCAACCACACAGGTAGCGTATAATTGGTGGTTTTAATTTCCGGAAGGGGTCTCAGATATTCCTGGCTGAGCAACTGTATACCGTTTTCATACTTAAGCTGGGAAGGCAACTTTAAAGGCTCACAGAAAATATACAGATGACCGTTTGCGGGGGAAAACTTGTTGTCAGATATACCTCCTGACAATACCATCCTTATTCCGCCTTGCTCCATGTCATTTTTTTCGATCAGTGTTTCTACCAGGTCACGGATGTCATTACGGCTGTAATCCAGCGGCAAGGCGCAGCTTTTGGCCGAAGCAACAAAGCGGTCAAGGTAGCCTTCCAAAAAAAGCGGCCGGTAACCTTCAACCCTGAAAAAGTCAAAAATCGCATACCCGCGGATCAGTCCAATGTCAATGGGATGAATGCTTGCCTGGTCAGTTGGAATGATATGTTGTTTAGAAAAGCAAAAAGGTTTCATAAATTTCTTTTATAATATCTTAGATAAATTCTTACATTTGCAATTATGTTGCAAAGATCAAAAACACCCAAATCGGATATACTGGGAATCTCCGCCTCCCTCCTATGCGTCCTTCACTGCCTGTCGCTGCCGGTGTTGGCCTCTGCCGGGAATGCTTATTTGTATTCGGGTTTTGGGCAGCGGCATGGACTGGATTACCTTTTTATCCTTTTTGGCTTCTCGGCAGTGTTCTTTTCCTCCCGGAAAAGCTCCAATTTGCCCATAAAATTAGGGCTTTGGCTGGTTATTTCTATATTTTCGCTGAGTATTTTGCTTCATGATTCCTGGCCGGGGATGATCTATGTCTCCACCGTTGCCTCCTTGGGCCTGATTGTGCTGCATTACTTTCACTGGATCCGAAACCGCGCAGCGCTTGTCTGTCTGGCAATTGTTTCGGGAATGCTTTTTACAGCCTGTGGGCCGCGGCAAAACGAAAACGAAAAGCTTCAAAATGAGGTCATTGCCATTCATGATGAGGTCATGCCACTAATGGGCCAATTGAAATCAGTGCAGGAATCCCTGTTGGAACGGGCGAGGGAGTTGGCACAGGCTGACAGCACCACGCATACGGAAACCATCGCTGCGCTGAAAGAAACTGCAGGAGACCTGGAGGAAGCCTATAACAGCATGTTTGTGTGGATGCGACAGTTTGAAATGGACCGTGAAGGTCAAAACGAGGACGAAGTAAAGCAATACCTGCTCGAACAAAAGGTGAAAATTGAAGAAGTAAACGCGGGGATTAAGCGGGCACTGGAAAGAGCAAGGACGTTAAACGAATAAAATAGCCGAACTGTCCAGGTTACCTTATTTTTCAAGGTGTTCCCTTACCATATCAGGAGTGATCAGCCCCTGCTTGTTGCCCCAGACATTGTAGATATAGGTGGTGATTTCTGAGATGTCCATGGGCGTAAGCTGTGGATTGGGTGGCATAGGCTGGTTATATAGCACTCCGTTTACCATGATCTCCCCCTCCATTCCGTGATTGATGATCCGGATGGTCCTACCTATATCTTCGTTCATATAATCAGAACCGGCCAGGGGAGGGATAAGCTTTCCTAGTCCGCTTCCGTCTTCCTGATGGCAATTTGCGCATAACCTCTCATACAGCACTTTCCCGTTTATGGCATATTGGCGTGTCTTGAGGTCGTCGATGTCCTTAATGGTATATTCCCGTTCTTCGGCTTTTTCGCTCCCACAGGCCAGGGAGATGGCCAGCAAAAAAACGATCCAGGCGTCCTTTTTAATTCTGGTCATGTCCTTTGAGTAACAGTGGAATATCTGCAATCAGCCGGTCCACCTGTACCTTTTCGGTGCCGTCGTACACGCCCCGGATGCGGCCCTCACGGTCCACCAGTACGAAGGCTCCGCTATGCAACAGCCCTCCGGGTTCGTTTTTGTCCTCCATGGCGGTAGTCAGGTAACTTGTCTGCCCGATTTCGAAAATTTTTTCCCGGTCCCCCGTCAGAAAATGCCAGGTTTCATCATCCTCCACGCCCAGGCGCATGGCATAGTCTTTTAACAAAGCCACCGTATCATAGGAGGGGTCAATGGTATGGCTTAGGATCTTAAAATCCGGTTCGTCCTGAAATTCTTCGTAAACCCTCAGCATCTGCTTCTTCATCACGGGACAGATGGTAGGGCAACTGGTAAAAAAGAAATCCGCCACGTAAACTTTACCGTCTACGGTTTGGTTATTGACCAGCTTTCCCTCCTGGTTGTAAAAGGAGAAGGGAGCAATTGTATGGTAAACCGTATCCTTACGGACAAGCGTATCCCCCGACACCGGATCAACGCGCATTACATCCTCTGTATGTTTGTTTCCCAGATACGGAAGGGTGGATTTTTCGGTCCCGCCACTGCAGCCCCAGAAGATGAGAACGGTTAAAAAAACAGCATAAACTTTAAAAGGTTGCTTTTTCATGGGGTTTTATTTTTAAAGACATTGCCAAAAATGGATTAGTTCCTTTCCCTGATCCTCCTGTAGCGCCGGATCGCCAACATCAATATGCCGCTTAACAACAACAGGCCAAGCAGACCCCAGACCATGTCCAGCAAATTTTTCAGCACAATCAGAAAAACAATGGCAAACAACAACACCGTGGCCGCTTCGTTCCATATCCGGAGCTGGTTGGAACTCCAGGTCGCTTTCCCCTGCTGAAGTTGCCTGTAAATTTGATGACATTTGCCATGATACAGGTACAGCACAAGTACAAATGCCAGTTTCGCATGCATAAATCCCATTTGCATATATCCCCAGCGTTGCGAAAGCACCAGGATCCCCAAAATCAGGGTCAGGATGGCGGAGGGCCAGGTGATCCCGAACCACAGCCTTCTGGCCATCAGGTTTAACTGGGCGAGCAGTATGCCTCTTTCAGGCTCAGCCTTTTCCAGCGCCTCGGTCTGATAAATAAACAACCTCACAATATAAAAGAGCCCGGCGAACCAGGTCACCACAAATATAATGTGCAATGCTTTGAGGTATCCAAACGCCATTTTTTGATTTTTTGCCAAATTTAAGGTTTACTGCCGTAAGAACCTTAATTTCGTAAAAATAGGCGGTCCGGCTAATCCGGCTGACACCAGATTTTAAAAAATGGGCAAAGCATCATGAAATCAAAATATCTACCTTACGGAATAGTCCTGTTTGTTGCTGTGCTGATCGTCTGGATTGGAATGGACACGTTTACCCAGCCAGGTATTTCGGATTTAAAGGGCGACTATACCGAAACGGGAAAATACCGCAATGAGAACAATACAGGGCCTGTGATCCGGATTTATGCAGTATACGCGGCCGATTCCCTTTGGGAGGACATGGAAGCGTATGGGAATTTCATGCCCCATACCAAATACGGGGTGACCAGGGTCTTTTTCTTTTCCGATCCTGACTACAGCCCAAAGGACATAGCGCCGGACCCTCCCTATTTTGATCCAGAATTTGAAGAATACTGCCTTGCCGAATATATTAAATCCCCCATGGGGGAAGTGAGCATGAATAAATATCCTTTTCAATAAGACGGTTGTTTTGAGCAAATCGAAAAGCAGGTTTTCTGTTCCGCAATATGTCGCCGGGATTCTGAAGGGCGACAGGGTGATGCTGGCCAGGGCCATAACC
Organism: Cyclobacteriaceae bacterium; assembly: GCA_035305725.1. Taxonomy (GTDB): domain Bacteria; phylum Bacteroidota; class Bacteroidia; order Cytophagales; family Cyclobacteriaceae; genus DATGMS01. The sequence continues at coordinate 777 of DATGOS010000220.1, read as the reverse complement.
CTTGTAGAAAGTGCTCTTCCCACAGACCAGGAACTGGCCGGGGAACTTATCCGGGAACTGATGCCCTTTACCGGCAACTCCCTTAGGATCGGCATCACCGGTGTGCCGGGAGTGGGTAAAAGTACCTTTATCGACCTTTTCGGGAAGCAACTTGTAGATCAGGGATATAAGATCGCCGTGCTCACGGTGGATCCCAGCAGCCAACATACCGGCGGAAGCATCCTGGGTGACAAAACCCGGATGGAAAACCTGGCTCGGGACAAAAGGGCCTTCATCCGTCCCAGCCCGGCGGGATTAGCCTTAGGAGGTGTGGGTGCCAAGACCCGGGAAAGTATGCTGCTGTGTGAAGCTGCGGGGCACGGGATCATCATTGTGGAAACCGTCGGGGTGGGGCAGTCCGAAATAACGGTCAAGGGTATGGTAGACTTCTTCCTGCTTTTGATGCTGGCCGGCGCGGGCGATGAGCTTCAGGGAATTAAAAAAGGAATCATGGAAATCGCCGATGCCCTGGTGATCACCAAAGCGGACGGGGACAACAAAAAAATGTCGGCCCAAGCTAAAAGCGCCTATGAACGCGCACTGCGTCTCTTTCCCCCTCATGAAAATGGCTGGCGACCAAAGGTGAAAACCTGCTCTGCGTTGGAAAATTCCGGTCTCCAGGAAGTATGGCAGATGATCCGGGAATTTGAAAAGCAGATGAAAGCCGGGGGATTTTTTGAGGCGAACAGGGCCAGACAGCGCATGGAGTGGATGCATGCACACAGCCGCTTTCTCCTT
>DATGOS010000219.1:0-3317 GCA_035305725.1 Cyclobacteriaceae bacterium | reverse complement strand
CTCTATGTTTTCATAAGGTTCCCCATCATCTTCCAACTCCTGGAGGTTTTCCACGACCTCCAGCGGGGTGCCGGAGCGAATCGCAAAGTCAATCAATTCATCTTTGGTGGCTGGCCAGGGAGCATCTTCAAGATAAGACGCCAATTCTAATGTCCAATACATAAGCGCATAATTTGAAATTATCCGTGCTAACGGGATGCAAAAATAGAAATTCTTTTATCATTTAAAACCCCAACCTTTTATTTGTTAAAAAGTTCCTGGAGAATATGGTTTTTGACTTCTAATTTCCTTTTGTAGGCACTCAGTTTTCGGTGAAGTACTGAATCAAAATCATCCTTATGGGTTTTAAATTTTTCCGCATTTTCCTGGATGGTCGTAAGTTCCCGTTGATCTCTGCTGATCAGGTCTTTCAACAGCGCAATTTGCACCTTCTTTTGATCCTGGGGGCTATCATTTTCAAAATCCTGGGTTTTGGTGCGGGATAGCCGGTGTAAAAATGACTTTTCAAAAACTACATCCAGGGCAAAAATAAAGGAGCGGATAGTCTGCATGGCCTCCCTGGGTTTCCTTTGTGGCAGTTTCTTCCACTCCGTTTGCAGTTTTTTTGCCGCCGCGAGGTTTTCCTTACCCACAGGCGCATCGGCCAATATTTTGGCTTCCTCGTTCATTTTCTCCAGCTTCCGGATAAAATCCCCCGGGCTAAGTGCCGGGGTATTTTGAACGGCCTTTTTAAATTTGCTGAAAATCCGGTTGTTCAGCTTGGAAAACTCATCCCATAGGGGTTGTCTTTTTTCGGAAGGAACCCTACCGGACTCTTTCCATTGCTTCTGGATCTTTTTACTGATCTCAAAGGCAAGCCTTACATCAGCAAGCTCATGGGCCTGCCGGGCCTGTAACAAAAGCCCCTCGTAAACCTTTATATTTTCCTCCGCCTGTAACGCCAGCGAGTCGTAATAATTTTTTCTGTTTTCAAAAAACGTGTCCACGGCACCGGCGAAGGATTTTTCAATTTCTTCTTCCAGTTCCTTGATGACCGGACCGGTCTTGATCCACCTGAGCTTGAGGTTTTTGTATGCTTCCGTGGTATGTTTCCAGTCCGTGCTGTGCATCAATGCCTCGGCTTCCTGAATCAGACCTTTTTTGACTTCCAGGTTCTTCATCCGGTTGATCTGGATGATTTCCTCCAGGGAGGCTTCCATCCGGTTCAGCTCTTCTATCAAGGGAACGAAATCCCCCAACGCATCGTAGTTCATTAACGCATCCCTGAGATGCCGGAGCTTCATTAAGAATGATCCCTTGTTCTGGTTGGTTTCAATGTCCTTCTGCAAGCCGGCCACCTTGTCCCTGGCGGTTTGGAACCGCCGTTCAAAATACCTGATGGTGGATGCCTCGTCTGTCTTTACTTCTCCTATTACCCTATCTTCCTGATCCAAAAAGCCTTTTAAATATATCTTATTGTCTTTAATGTACCCGTAGGGATGCTCCATTTGACTAAATAGTTGGTTGTTCGTTGCCTCCGCGGCTTTCCCACAAATTAATTAATTAAGCAGCATTTATCCTAAAAAAGACTAAATTTTGCCATCTTTGCTTAGCTGGCATAGGGACGCCGTTTGGAAAGTTTTAAATTAAAAAATAAATGAGTTCAGAAAAGGTGATTTTCTCCATGGCTGGGGTATCCAAAGTCTACCCACCACAGAAAAAAGTACTTAAGGATATTTATCTATCGTTTTTTTACGGCGCCAAAATCGGGGTGCTTGGATTAAACGGCTCGGGAAAAAGTTCCGTGTTAAGGATTATAGCAGGCAAGGACAAGGACTATTTGGGAGAGGTCGTCTGGTCGCCCGGGTATTCCGTAGGTATGCTGGAGCAGGAACCCCAGCTTGATCAGGACAAGACGGTCAAGGAGGTGGTTGAGGAGGCAGTATCCGATACCATTGCCCTGCTCAGGGAATTTGAGGAAATCAACCAGAAATTCATGGACCCGGCCATCATGGAAGATCCTGACGCCATGGACAAGCTGATCCAAAAACAGGGAGAAGTGCAGGAACAGATGGATGCGGCCAATGCCTGGGAACTGGATGTGGTACTGGACAAGGCCATGGATGCCCTCAGGCTTCCTCCTGCCGACGCCCAGGTAGCGAATCTTTCCGGAGGGGAAAAAAGGAGGGTGGCCCTGTGCAGGCTGCTGCTTCAGGAGCCGGACGTTCTGTTGCTTGACGAACCCACCAACCACCTGGATGCCGAATCGGTGCATTGGCTGGAGCAGCATCTAAAAAACTATAAAGGCACTGTCATTGCCGTGACCCACGACAGGTACTTTCTGGACAACGTGGCCGGTTGGATCTTAGAGCTGGACCGGGGTGAGGGATTGCCCTGGAAAGGAAACTATTCCAGTTGGCTGGAACAAAAACAGCAGCGTCTGAAGCAGGAGGAAAAAACGGAATCAAAACGCCAAAAAACCCTGGAAAGGGAGCTGGAATGGATCAGGATGTCGCCCAAGGCCCGGCAGTCCAAAGGCAAAGCCAGGTTGAATGCCTATGACAAGCTGGTGGGAGAGGAAGCCAAGGAAAACGAAGCAAAATTGGAACTCTATATACCGCCAGGGCCCAGGCTGGGTGCCAAGGTGATCGAGGCGAAGGGGATATCGAAGGCCTATGGGGACAAGCTTTTGTTTGAAGACCTGTCTTTTTCCCTACCGCAAGGAGGAATAGTGGGCGTCATTGGTCCCAACGGGGCAGGGAAATCCACCCTGTTTAAGCTGATCACCGGCCAGGAGCAACCTGACGATGGATATTTTGAAGTGGGTGAAACCGTAAAGCTCGCTTATGTGGATCAGGAACATGACATTTTGGATCCGTCTAAATCTGCGTATGAAACCATTTCAGAAGGGAACGAATTCATCAAGTTGGGGAACAAGGAAATGAACGCCAGGGCCTATGTGAGCAAGTTCAATTTTGCGGGTTCCGACCAAGAAAAGAAAGTGGGCGTCCTATCCGGGGGGGAAAGGAACCGCGTCCATCTGGCGCTAACCCTAAAGGAGGGCGGCAACCTGCTTCTCCTGGATGAGCCTACCAATGATCTGGATGTCAATACCCTGCGCTCGCTGGAAGAGGCTCTGGAGAACTTCGGCGGCTGTGCGGTGATCATTTCCCACGACAGGTGGTTTTTGGACCGGATCTGTACCCATATTTTGTCTTTTGAAGGGGATTCACAGGTCTATTGGTTTGAAGGAAACTTTACCGACTACGAAGAAAACAAAAAGAAGCGCCTGGGCGATGTGACTCCCAAAAGAATAAGGTATAAAAATCTTAAATGAG
>DATGOS010000218.1:0-2737 GCA_035305725.1 Cyclobacteriaceae bacterium | reverse complement strand
TACTCTCCCCAGCTTTTTGACGGCAGCTTCTGGATGGTGATGGCTTGCGGGGTGATTTGGGGCGCGTTGCTTGCTGGTTATGTGCCCTTATCGGCCCTGGTTCCTTCCCTTGTCAAAAAGGACAAAGGTGCCGCCATGGCCATTTTGAATCTGGGAGCGGGACTGGCGGTATTTGTAGGACCTTTGATTGTGTGGATATTTATTGAGGCCGTGGGTAACGAAGGCCTGGCTTGGATCTTGGCAGGCTTGTACCTCCTCAGTGCCCTGATGACGAAATTTATTACGCTTGAAAAGGAACCCAATCTCAAGGACGTGGTGCTAGATTCGCCGAGTTGAAGGCAAAATAGAGAAAGACCCGACCAAGGAAAATAAGTGACCACAAGTGAAAAAGTCTATCTTATAGAAAAAGATAATATACAGTGAGTTCCCCATCCAAATTTGTAAAAAGGTACGGTTTAGTTTTGGTATCCTTTGTCTTGCTTGTGTTAGTTTTTGAAGTTTCAAAAAACGATGACACACCTGATTTCTTTATGGAAAAAATTAACGCTTTTAAACTCGACAGTGTTCTGATGAAGGAAATTGGTGGATACCGAGAGTTTGAATTTCAATACAATATCAACGAGTTAAAAGGCGATACTTTGAATTTTGAAATAAAAATATTCGGGAAAAACAAAAATGTTGTTAGTAAAGGGCATGCACTTAAGGGCTCAAATGGAGAATGGGGAGATATAAATGACACCACATACTTTCAGTAAAAGTAACAACACTGAATGTACAGGATGAATATTTGGAATAATTACGCAGTAAATAAAAATACATGAAAATATTGATCACAGCGCCTTATAACGAACAGGGACGGTCTGAGCTCAGCGCAAGATTCGGAGAAATCATCTATAAACCTTGGAAACCCCAGGGAAGGGCTTATCGGGCAGAGGAACTGATCCAACTGCTCGAAGAAACCCAAGCGGATGCCCTAATCACGGAACATGATGAGGTGACTGCCCAAGTCATCGAGCGCTTCCCTCATCTTAAATTCATCGGGGTATGCCGGGGAACGGCCTCCAACGTATCTTTAGAAACTGCCAAAGCCTTGGGTATTCCGGTTTTGAACACGCCCGCACGGAACGCGCAAGCGGTAGCGGAAATGTTTATCGCCAATGTGATCACCTTTATGAGAAATACTTTGCCGGGCGTGGAATGGCTCAAGAGCGGGCAATGGGAAGAAGGCGCCCATGCATCTTATCTACAGTTTAAAGGTAATGAGCTGGCTGGGAAGACCGTGGGCATGGTAGGTTTCGGTGCGGTAGGCCAAACCATCGCAGGAATGATACAGCATTTCCCCTGCACGGTCAATTATTACGATCCTTTTGTAAAAGACACTTTTCAAAATTTTCAATCCTTGACATTGGAAGAAAGCTTTCGTTCCAGCGACATTGTATCCATTAACTTACCGGTAAATGAGCAAACTAAAGGGATGATTGAACGGAAGCTGATCTCCTTAATGAAGCCGGAAGCAATTTTTGTCAATATGTCGCGGGCGGTAGTCCTCAAAAGGCAGGATTTGCTGGAAGCCTTGAAAAACGACCAAATCCGTGGAGCCATCTTGGATGTTTTTGACCATGAACCCCCAGACGAACTGGATTATGAATTGATCCGCCATCCACGGGTATTGGCTACCCCGCATATTGCCGGCGCCACCCATGAGGTAGAAGACCACCACGTGAAGATTTTGAACAAGGCCTTGTTCGCATTTTTTGATAAAGCAGAAGGTTAAACTAATAGATCGGATGACAACATCACAACAAGAAGCTTACCTGATCGTGGACATCGGCACCGGCAATGTTCGGGTGGCCTTAGTGGAAGCCGGAAGAACCTTGCTGGACATGCAGCGGGACAACCTGCTTTACAAAGAAGATGGGGAACAGCATGAGGCTTGGAGCTTTGACCCTGAGGTAGTGTGGGAGCAGGTGATGACGCTCAGCAGAAAAATCCTAAACAATAAGCGGGGAACACGCATACGGGCGATTACCGCATCAAGTCAGCGGGAAGGAATCATCTTGTTGGACGGCGAGGGCAAAGCTTTGATCGGCTTGCCCAACCATGACCATAGAGGCCGGCCGTGGGAGAATGAAATTGACCGAAAGGACCACATTTATCAATTGGTGGGGAGGTATCCAACCGCGCTTTTTTCCGCACTTAAACTCCGGGGGATCAAAGAAAAACAACCTGAACTCTACCGACGTACCGAAAAGATCCTTAGCATCAGCGATTGGGCCCAATATATGTTCAGCGGGGTGATGGGCTATGAACATTCCCAAGCCTCCGAAACCCTGCTGTATGATATCGAGGCGATGAAGTGGTCGGTTGAACTTTGCGAAGCGTTTGGGATTAGCCCGGATCTGCTGCCTGAACTCCATCATTCGGGAACGGTATTGGGAAATATCCTCCCGGATAAGGCCGAGGAATTGGGACTGCCTTTCGATATTCCAGTGATCGTAGGGGGCGCCGACACCCAGCTGGCCATCAAAAGCACCCAACCTGAGCCGGGAGATATTGTCATTGTCTCGGGAACCACTACGCCTGTTGTTAAGATCATTGAAGCCTACAAGATAGATTCCCATCAGCGTACCTGGACGGGCAGGCATATCGACAAGGGTGCCTTTGTACTTGAAGCGAATGCGGGCGTCACGGGATTGAATTTCCAACGGCTAAAAGAAATCTTTTATCCCAATGAAAG
>DATGOS010000217.1:0-2516 GCA_035305725.1 Cyclobacteriaceae bacterium | reverse complement strand
AATTGGAAGGCCTTCAGCAAATCGCCGACATACAATATATCCCTAACCTGCTTTCCGTTTCCGTAAATGTGAATGGGCTGGTCTTTAATTGCCTGAATAAGAAAGTGGGCGACCCATCCCTGGTCTTCCGTTCCGAATTGCCGCGGCCCGTAAATGCAGCTCATCCTGAACACCACAGCCTTCAGGTTATAAGACCGGGCATAATCCAATACATACTGATCCGCAGCCCCCTTTGAACTTCCATAGGGACTGTGGAAATTGAGTGCCTGCGACTCACTGATGCCGTTGTTTCTGGTAAAGTTGTCCTTCGGAAAATATCTGGTTTCGGACTGTTCCAATTCGAGATCGGGAAGATCCCCGTATACCTTGTTGGTGGAAGTAAAAATTAGGGGCGGCTGGTGGGCTGATCTTCTAATCGCCTCCAATACATTAAAGGTCCCCCGGATATTGATGTCAAAATCATCGACAGGGTCCTCCAGGCTGGTGGTGACGGCTACCTGAGCCGCCAGGTGAAATACCATGTATGCTTTCTCCACTACCTTTTGGAGGCTGAAAATATTTCGCACATCGGCCAGTTCTACCCATATGTTTTTTCTGGGACGTATTGAGAGAAGCCACTCCAGGTTTTTCTCAACCCCAGGCCGGGAGAGATTATCAAAAATAATCACTTCGTGGCCCTGTTTGAGCAGGTGATCCGCCAGATTTACGCCAATAAACCCTGCCCCTCCGGTGATCAGCACGTATCTCTGATCCTGGTCCGCCTGTTTTTTTGAAGGAATTCCCTGAACGTTCCACCAGTCTATCTCATCCAGTGCGTCAGGCCCCAGCGTTTCCAACATCCGATAGAGCAGCTTGGGTTTGCCTTTATATGACTTGAGCCCGAAAAAATATTCCCGTTCATCCAGGTGAAAACCGTCTACCGTCGGCCGGGATGGATCAAGATCATAAAGGGAGTACCAATACACCCGGTCCGCAGTCGATTTGTAGGCATTGATAAACTCCTGAAGCTGAGTTTTTTCCCCATATTGCCAGGTGGTATACCCTGCTTCCGTGATCCATATCTCAGGTTGCAGGTTATGGTCCTCCAGCACCTTCCTTACGAGATTTATTTGATCATCCCAGGGCTTGAAATGGGAATCAAAAGAGCCCGGAAAACCGTGTATACCCACGGCATCAATATTCTCCAAAACGCCTCTTTGCGCCATGAAATCCAGCCAGTTGCTGTCTACGGGGCTCATACCCCCTAAGGCAACCTTCTTCCCAAGCTGTTTGGACCAGTGTGCAGCAAAAACGATCATTTCAGAAAAAATATCCCAATTCGAATCCAGGGTATAATCGTATTCACTTCGGTTGTTAGGCTCGTTCCACAATTCTACCCATTCAAAATGCTGTCCGAATTTGTTGATAAACACGTCTAAAAAGTCCGCAAACTTTTTGGGTCCTTTGGGAGGCGAGGAAGTCTTATGCTCTATGCCGATGGAGGGGGGTGTATACAGGAAGCAGGGCAGGATTTCTACCTCTCTGGCGAGTTTTGGGAGCAGCCATTCAAACCAGGCTTCCCCGCCTTTGGTGTAATAATCTGCCCAGGAGATGCCGGTCCGCAGGTGTGTGATGCCCAGATTTTTTAAATCCCGGAGGGTCGCTTCCACTTTTTCGTGTTCTCCCATATGGAACCACTGGAGAATGCCGATCACCCGGTTTTCCCCTTGGGTCCCATCATTATAGTTTATTGTCGTTGAGCTCTTTTTCATCAATTTCATTTTAATTTAGACGGTTAGGCCCCTGGCACTAAGTTCTTGCTTTGCTCTTTCCACATGGTCGATAGCCAACTGGGATTCCAGCCATGCCACAAGTTCTTGCATCCCCGATTCAAGCGAAACCTGCGGCTGAAAGCCTAGAATTCGCCTGGCTTTGGAAATATCGGCAAAGCAGTGACGGATATCTCCCACCCGGTAATCTCCGGTAATCTCCGGTAATTTCAGGATCAATATGGTTTTTGCCCATGGTTTCCGCCAGGATGTTGGCCAGGGAACGAATCGTATAATGCTCTCCACTTCCGATATTAAAGACCTCCCGGTCGGATTCGGGTGTCTCCAATGCCAGACGACATGCCCTTGCCACGTCATGAACATGAACGAAGTCCCGTAATTGGTTGCCGTCCTCAAAAATCAGGGGAGGGCGGTTGTTCAGCAATCGGGAAGAGAAAATCGCCATGACGCCCGTATAGGGATTGGATAGAGACTGTCTGGTGCCATACACATTAAAAAATCTAAGGGCAGTGACGGGAATATTGTAAGCCTTGCAGGTAATCATGCAAAGCTGTTCCTGATCGTATTTGGAAAGGGCATACACTGAGGAGATGTTCGGCCGCTTCAGTTCATCGGTGGGGATGGGTTTGAGGAGACCGCCATTTTCATTGTAGATCTCCCAATCGTTGTTTTTCAGTTGATCGATGGATCTTTCGGCAGCATGGTACACTTTACCCGAAGCATCTTCATAAAGGCCCTCACCGTAAA
>DATGOS010000216.1:0-5544 GCA_035305725.1 Cyclobacteriaceae bacterium | reverse complement strand
TAGAAATTCAAACCCGGACAACGCCAGCTTGCAAAACATCGAATTTGAAGCGGCAAAAAACCTGTTTTTTAACCAGGCTTATCAGGAATCCATTTCTTCCTTTCAGCGATTCCTTCAGAATTATCCTGAGTCGGGGCAGGTTCATGAAGCCAATTATTTCATCGGGGATGCCTACTATAGGCTGGGAGACCGGGACAACGCCCTGCAGTATTTCTATAAATTGGAAGAGTCTAGCCAGCAATCCAGGGCCATCCAAAAAATTGCTGAAATTGAGTTTGAAAACGGCAATTATCAAAAAGCCATTCCTTATTTTATCCGTTCGTCCGGCAGCGCCCGCAACAAGCTGGAAGAGTATGAAGCGTATAAAGGGCTTATGGAGTCCTATTACAACACCTCCGCATTTGATTCTGCCGTCCACTACGCGGACAGGGTGATTGAATTGGGAAATATCACAGCAGATTCGGAGTCTGTGGCCTTACTGATTAAGGCGAAGTCCCTGTTGGAACAGGAAAAAATACAGGAAGCGGAGGATGCGCTTATTTCCCTGGTCAATGACTACAAGAATATTCAGGGAGCGGAGGGTTTATATTTATTGGCTTTGAATTTTCATGAACAGAAACAATATACCCAGTCCAACGAAACCATCTTTGATTTTTCGGGACCTTTCGGTGTATATGATTTCTGGTACGGCAAAAACTTTATTTTATTGGCTAAAAATTATGTGGAGCTGGGCGAAGCTTTTCAGGCCAAGGCTACCCTCGAATCCATAGTGGAAAAATCAGCCAACGAATCGATCAAAAAGGAAGCAGCTGAAATGCTCAATTCCCTTAATCAGTAAGAAAATATCCGGTAGCATGTCTAGAAATTTGTTTTTGTGTTTTTTATCGGCCCTTGTTATACAGTTTACGGCAACTGCCCAGGATTCCCCAAGGCAGGAACGGGGAGAAATACAGGATGCCGAATTCATCATCCGGAAAGACCGTGTGTTGACGCTGCCCCAGCACCCCAGGGTTTTTGAAAAGATCCCGGTACTGCCAAGGACGGAGGAAAAAAGGGAATATTCCTATGAAGCCAAAAATTTCCATCTGGACTTAAAGCCAGTGGTGACGGATACACAGCCGTCCCAAAAAGGCTTTGCGCCCAATAAGCCCACCTTATATCACAGCTTTGTCAAATTGGGTTATGGCAATTATCAGTCGCCCCTCGGCGAATTATATATAAACAATGTAGAAAGTGATTATGTGAATTATAGGTTTTCCTTAAAGCACCAGGGTTTTTATCAGGGGCCGGTCGATGGCAAGAATTCTGCGGAATCCCATACCCGGATAAGGCTGGACGGAAGTATTTTTCAGGAAGAAATCGAATTTTTTGGGAATCTGGGGTATAACCAGGACAAGTATCATTTCTACGGCTATACACCCGTACCGGGAATTGAAGTCCTCCCGGATGATATCGGGCAGGTACTGCATACCATCCAGGGAAATGTCGGGTTAAGGAAGATCAACAAAGAGGAACTGTTTAATTATGCTGCTTCCCTTTCCCTGAGGTTGTTCAATGATAACTATCGTGCCCGGGAACATGAAGTGGGCATTAAGGCTTCCGCCGGTCTGAGGGCAAGAGATGGCCGTTTCCGGGGAGGCGTTGATGCCGAAGCGTACATATCCTCTCCCTCCGATGCCACCTACGCCGACTTTAACAGGCAGTATGTAAAGTTCTTTCCTTACCTGGCCTACGGTCAGGAAAACTTCAACATAACAGCCGGGGCAAACCTGGTGGTTGAGAATGATATAATTCCCGATAAAACCTCGGATTTCCATATTTTTCCGAGCCTGAAAGCGTCCTATCATCTTTCAGAATCCTTTGGCTTATACGCGGAGGCCGAGGGGGATGTGCTCCGAAGGACCTATTTTGATTTTGTGATGGAAAACCCCTTTCTTGGTCCGAGTGATCAATTAAGGAACACGGTACAAAAAATTCAGGTGGACGCGGGGATTATGGGTGCTGTCAATGATGCCCTCAGCTATAAAACCGGCATCCGTTTCGGAGAGTTTGAAAACATGCATTTTTTCGGAAACCACTTATCAGACAGCACAAGATTCCAGTTGGTTTATGATGGCCTTTCCCAGGTATTGAATTACCATGTAAGTGTAGGGTGGAAATATGAAAACTGGTATAAATTACAGGCCAGTGCAAATTATTATTACTATGAACTTTCGGACATAGGTAGTCCATGGCATAGGCCTGAGTGGGAGATTGACCTGGACAACGCATTCATGCCGGGGGACAAATGGATCATCACGGCCAACGCCAATCTTCTGGGCGGTATCCAGGCGATTAACTTCCAGTCTGGTCAGACGACAGATTTGAAGGCGATCATAGATCTGAGCGCTGGGGTTGATTATTCCTTTACACCAAGGTTTTCTGCCTTTGTAAAAGGGCACAACCTGCTCAACCAAAACTACGAAAGGTACTGGAATTATAGGGTAAGAGGGATCCAGGGCATCGGTGGTATAAGTTTTAAATTTTGAAATTTGTGAAATAAAAGTTTTATCCTAGCTTCACAGATTGTTTTGGTTCAATATAATTAAATGGCAGACGAAGGGTTCAACCATCAAGACGACAAATTTCATCCGGACAGGGATTTTGGGCTTCCCAAGGTGGAGATCAAACCCTTGGTGCCATCTGATGAACCCGAAACCGGTCCTGTCGGATCCGGTACGGTTTCACCGGGGGATAGTCTTGAAAATACCGCTACAGCCCCGGCGGGCGCTGGGCCCGGAACAGCGCCCGAACGGAAAGGCAGTGGCTTTACCTGGATTATTGTTTTAGTGTTTTTGTTGGCGGCCGGTCTAGGGGCATGGTTTTACTTTGAAAGGAACGCCGCACCCGTCACTGACCAGAAGGTAGAGGCGCCCGTTGAAATGGAAAAGCCAAGGCTGGAAACACCACCCCCCAAAACCGAGGAGGTGGTACCGGAGGAGCCTGTGGCAAAAGTCACGCTTACTCCCATACAATCCAGAGCGGACAGGCCACGTTATTTTGTGGTGGTGGGTAGTTTTATCGATGAAGACATGGCCAGGGATTTTTCGAACAAGTTAAACCAAAAAGAAATCAACACTTATTTGGTATATCCTTATGGAGACATCGCTTTTTATAGACTTGCAGTGGGCCAGTTTGAGAGTTTTGCGCTGGCCGCTGAAGAAATAGCCCGGATAAAAGGCGATTATAAAGAAGACTTATGGGTACTGAAATATTGATATGAATCTACTACAAACTTTGTCCACCGGCAACGACACGCTTGCCGATACTTTATCAACAATAGAAAGCGGAGGCGAGACGATTTCCCTGATTGATCTCCTGCTCAAAGGGGGGTATATGATGATTCCGCTTTACGCCTTGTTTATCCTGGCGATTTATATTTTTGTAGAAAGGATGATCACCCTGAAAAAAGCCACAAAGACTCCGGAATCCATGGTCGACCAGGTTAAGATGATGGTACAGGGCGGCAATATAGAGCATGCAAAAATGATCTGCCAGGGAGAGAATACCCCCATCGCCAACATGATAGGGAAGGGACTGGAGCGCATCGGAAGCCCTTTAAAAAATATTGAAGTGGCCATTGAAAACGTAGGGAAAATCGAGATATACAAGTTGGAGAAAAACCTGAGCGTGCTGGCCACGATTTCCGGTGCCGCGCCTATGATAGGCTTTTTGGGTACGGTTGCGGGAATGATCCAGGCATTTATTGCCATTGCCCAGGAAGAAGGCATGGTTTCCCCAAAGTTGCTTTCTTCCGGCATTTATGAGGCAATGATCACGACGGCCGCCGGGTTGGTGGTTGGAATTATGGCTTACCTGGGGTACAACTATCTGGTCTCCCAGGTTTCCAAACTGATCCATAATATGGAGTACACGACCATCGAATTCATTGATCTTTTACAAGAGAAGAAATAATGGCACTACAGGCAAAAAATAAGATAGAAGCTTCATTCAGCATGTCTTCCATGACGGATGTTATCTTCCTGTTGTTGATATTCTTCATGCTTACCTCTTCTTTTATTACCCCTTCCGGATTGCCGGTCAACCTGCCTTCCAGCCTGACCTCCGACATCATCATGCAGGAGGTGACGGTTACCATTACCAAGGACCTTAAATATTCCGTAAACGAAAAAATAGTAAGTAGGGAAGAAATTAAAAACGAACTCACTTTGTTGTTACAGGACAAAAAAGGGCAGGTCGTGCTTCATATTGACAAAGACGTGCCTGTAGAGTACCTGGTGGAAATTGGAGGTATAGCGGCTTCTTTGGAGGCCAATGTTTCCATTGCGACCAAACCTTTTCAGTAATTATGGAAACTTGGGAGGAAAATAAAGAGGAGGTAGAAAACAGAAGAAAGGCTTTGATCATTACCGTCGTGGTGAATGTCCTGGTATTGGTGGGCATTTACTTCATGGTGGTGTGGAGGCCGCCTGTTCCGCCTATTCCCAAGTTTGGCCTCGAATTAAACCTGGGCTTTACAGAGACAGGCAGCGCCAGTAATCAGACAGCGCAGCCACCTTCCCTGAGTGAAACCCAAAACACGGAATCACCCGCACCGGGTGAGCCTGCACCTGAAATTGCCGAATCTGCAGTCCCTGTCGCAGAACCGGAGACCAAAGCAGCCCAGCCTCAACCTGCCGAATCAAAAAAGGCTTTTGAAACCCAGTCCAAGGTGGTAAGTCCCATAAAGGGTTCTGAAAAGCCGCTGGAAACAATTAAAGAAAGTCCCGTTCCGGAAGAGAAGAAAGTACCGGTGAGTGAGCCCGCGGAGAAAAAAGCCGAAGAGACAAGCAAGAAAGCTGAAGAAAAGCCAAAAGTAGACCCAAGGGCGATTTTTGGAGCAGGAGGAACCTCCGGGAGTAGCCAACAAGCCTCCGCCGGTAGCAACCAGGGTTCATCGACCCAAAGGGGAGATGAAGGAAATCCTGCCGGAAGTGTCGACGGACGGGCCCTCATGGAATCCGGACAGGGCAATGCCGGAGAAGGTACCGGTTATAACCTGGATTTGGCGGGATGGGATTTTGCATCGCGACCCACTATTCAGGACAATGTTTCCACACGTAACGGAAGAATAATTTTCAGGATCACGGTGGATGATAACGGGAGGATCGTACAGGCCATACCCCTTGAATACAATGTAAGTAATGAAGTTTTGACCTACTACCGGGGCGTGGTGAACCGGTTGACTTTTAAGCGACAAAGCGGAAATCCGTCTGCGGAATACTCTACCGGAAAAATAACTTTTATCATTAAGGTAGATTGAGCAAATGACTTATCAGGAAACGTTGGACTATTTGTTCAATGCGTTGCCTATGTACCAGCATATTGGAAAGGCCGCATATAAAGCTGACCTGAACAATACCCTCCGCCTTTGTGAGCACTTAGGGAATCCTCATCACTCTTTCAAAAGCATACATATCGCCGGAACCAATGGAAAGGGCAGTAGCTCCCATGCTCTAAGTTCCGTACTGCAGGAAGCAGGTTATAAGGTGGGGTTGTACACCT
>DATGOS010000215.1:0-4899 GCA_035305725.1 Cyclobacteriaceae bacterium | reverse complement strand
AGTTGCTCCGGTTACTACAATTACTTTATCCTGAATATTCATATCCTATCGGCTTAAAACCTAAATATAGGGATTTCACCCCTGATCCTCATAACCTGGCTAGACGAAAACAAACCAACGAGCAATAGGAATGGAAAGATGGAAAGGCGGAATAATTGAGATTGCTGTCCTGAGTCGAATTTCGTTTACGGGGTTCCGCTAGTTTCAGGCTTTTTAATGTTTTGCAAAAATCTATCACTGCCCGAATCCTTAGGGTCACCTCGCCGTGTCCCGGACCACGGCATTTATGGTAAATTTTGTAAATTTGCGCCTTATGTCCAGAAAATTAAAAAACCGGGTTTTGGAAAACCTGAGGGTGGAAAAAATAGCAGCAGAAGGTAAAAGCCTGGCCTATTACGATGGAAAAGTTGTTTTCATTCCGAATGTCGCGCCGGGGGACCTTGTGGACGTTCGGGTGACCAAGGGAAAAAGCAGCTTTATGGAGGCTGAAGTCATTAAGTTCCATGAATTTTCGCCGGAAAGAGAAAAGCCGTTTTGTGAGCATTTCGGTGTTTGTGGCGGCTGCAAATGGCAACACATCAGATATGAATCCCAACTGGCCTTCAAAAAGCAACAGGTCGTGGATCAGTTCGAAAGAATAGCAAAAGTTCCGGTTCCAGCAGTAATGCCTATATTAGGATCTGCAAATTCCCGATATTATAGAAACAAACTGGACTTTACATTTTCAGACAGCCGCTGGTTGACCAGACTGGAAATTGATTCCGGGAAGGAGTTTGAAAGGAACGCGCTGGGCTTTCACGTGCCCAAACGTTTTGATAAAATTGTGGACATCCGGCATTGTCATCTCCAGGGCGGAATATCCAATGATGTAAGAAACCGGCTGCGGGAGTTTGCCCTGGCCGAGGGCATCAGCTTTTACAACATTCAGGACCAAACCGGCATATTGCGCAATTTGATAATCCGAACCACCAGTACAGGAGAGACCATGGTCATCGTTCAGTTCGGCGCAGAGGCCCCGGAGGAGATTGAGCAGGTCATGCAGTTTCTTCACTTGACCTTCCCGCAGATCACTTCATTGTTATACATAATAAACTTAAAGAAAAATGAAACCTTCCATGACCTGGAGGTGGTGACCTATGCCGGACTGGATTATATCACCGAGCAAATGGAAGATTTGAAATTCCGCATCGGACCGAAATCGTTTTACCAGACCAATTCGGAGCAGGCCTATCAATTGTATTTGGTCGCCAGGGAATTTGCGGATCTTCGGGGTGAGGAAGTGGTGTATGATTTATATACAGGCACCGGCACCATTGGCAATTTCGTAGCCAAGAAGGCAAAAAAGGTCATTGGCATTGAATACGTAGAAGCTGCCATAGAGGATGCCAGGCTAAACTCCTCGGTAAATGGGCTGGGAAACACACAGTTTTACGCGGGAGACATGAAAGATGTGCTTAACGAACAGTTTTTGGAAAAGCATGAAGCTCCGGATGTGGTCATTACTGATCCGCCTCGGGCGGGAATGCATGAGGATGTGGTAAAAATGCTGCTGAAATTAGCCGCACCAAAAATTGTCTACGTCAGTTGCAACCCCGCCACCCAAGCCCGGGATGTTGCCCTGCTGGCCGATAAATACGAAGTGGCAAAAATCCAGCCTGTAGACATGTTTCCCCACACCTATCATGTGGAAAATGTTGTACTATTAACTAAAAAAGCAGAATGAGACACGAAAATGACCCCGAACTGGACGGAAAATACCTGGGCACCATCACCCGGGATTTCGTAAAGATTAGCGATACGCTGAGGGAGGCTTCTTATCAGGTAAGATCCCGCAAGTTTTCGGAGTACCCCATTTTTCCCATCTGCAAAACAGAACAGCCGATCGGGCAACTCTTATTGGGAAAAGATGAAATGGAAATTGACTGGAACTACTACATCACCTACCTGGATGAATTTCTGCAAAGAAAGCTGATAGATGAGGAATCCCTACCGGAATTTCAGAAAAACTACAAGGACCCCGACGAATTTTGCTGCCTGTTTGTCATAGACCAGGAGTTTACAAGCTTCGTCTATGTGCCGTATCCAAATGACTAATCGCGCACTTCATACTTGGTTACCAGGAACGTTGTATAGAATTGTGGGATGTGGTATTTGGTATATGTGTATGTAGTATATGGTATTTAGTATACGGTATTTGGTATATGGATATACAAGGTACGATGTACGACCTACAAAGACACTGACCACTGCCATTGTTAAATATCTTACTAACTATAACTAACCCGATAACTAATAACTTAATAACTCAATAACGAAATAACTTAATATCCAAATAACTCAATAACCAACCTTCCCATTTACTCAGAAATGTTTCCAACCCTGGGCCTTTAACGCCACGGCGGTTTCACTTTTCGTCACCAGAAACTTCCCTTCTTTTTCCTCAGTCACGTGGCCGATAAAATGGATGTCCGGGTGCTTCTCCAGTTTGGGAAAATCCTTCTGGTCAATGGTGAAAAGCAGTTCATAGTCCTCTCCTCCGTTTAGCACGCAGGTGATGGGATCCATATTAAATTCAAGGGCAGTATCAAAAGTTTGCTTGTCTATCGGCAGTTTATCCTCATAGATCAACACGCCCACTTGGGATTGTTTGCAGATATGGAACAATTCCGAGGCAAGCCCATCAGAAATATCCAGCATGCTGGTAGGCACCACCCCCAGGTCCCGCAGCTCATGAATAATATCCATTCTTGCATCCGGCCTTAGTTGTCGCCCGGTCACGTAGGCATATTGTTCAAGATTCGGTTTCATGTTGGGATCTGCGAGAAACACTTCCTTTTCCCGTTCCAAAACCTGCAAGCCCACCAGTGCCCCTCCCAAGTCTCCAGTGGCACAAATGATATCGTTGATTTTGGCTCCCGACCGGTACACCTCCCTGCCTTTTTCCACCTGGCCCATGGCGGTAACGGATATGACCAATCCTGTCCGTGAGGCCGTGGTGTCGCCTCCGACCAGGTCAATATTATAATGTTCCGCCGCAGCATATATTCCCTTATATAATTCCTCCACGGCTTCCACCGAAAAGCGGTTGGAGAGTGCGATACTCACGGTAATGTGCTTTGGGATAGCATTCATGGCGGCGATATCGGAAATGTTTACCGCCACGGCTTTAAACCCCAGGTGTTGCAGGGGCATGTAAGACAAATCAAAATGAACACCTTCCAGCAACAGGTCCGTGGTCACCACCCGTACCATGTCACCGCCATCCAGTACAGCAGCATCGTCCCCTATGCCCAGCAGGGTATCCTGATGCCTGATCCGGACGTTTTTCCCCAGCTTTTCGATCAGCCCAAACTCTCCGATCTCTCCGATTTCGGTTCTTTTTTCGCTCATTCCCTATGGCTATTTAGTGATTGGGGGTCAAAGTAGATGTTATTCTCCCCACCCAATAATTTTTTCCCATCCCGTTCTCAGTCCCTCCATCCCCAGGTCCCTTCGTCCCCTTACCTCTTCTCCTGGCACAGCTCAACCAGCACCCCATGGGTGGACCGCGGATGTAAAAATACAACTAATTTATTATCCGCCCCCGTTTTTGGTTCTTCATTCAGTATTTCAAACCCTTCCTGCTTCAGCCTTGTCATCTCCTGGTAAATGTCGTCCACGTCAAAGGCAACGTGGTGGATTCCTTCTCCCTTTTTGTCCAGAAATCGGGCAATGGGACTGTCGCTTCTGCTGGCTTCAAGCAATTCGATTTTTGTTTCCCCAACCATAAAAAAAGAGGCTTTGACGCCTTCCCCCCCGACCTCCTCTTCCTTATACCTGTCCACGCCCAACAGCCTTTTAAAGAGTCGGTTCGCTTCATCCAGATTTTTTACCGCTATGCCCAGGTGTTCGATTTTTCTCATGGTTTTTTATTTTGTATATTTGCGGGTTGAATTATTTCCTGAACGGGGATGTTTTCTTTACCTGAAATTCATCGCATAAACAACAAGCAATATGATCATCGTTTCTGAGAAAGCAAAGGACCGAATTCTGGAATTGAAGCAAGAGGAAAAAAGAGCGGAAAGCGACAACATCCGGGTTTCCGTTAAGGGCGGAGGTTGTTCTGGTTTGATGTATGATCTGGGTTTCGATGGAAATCTGACGGAAACAGATCACGTATTTGAAGATAAGGGCGTAAAAATAATTGTGGACAAAAAAAGCCTTCTTTATCTTGCCGGGACTACCCTTGAATTCACGGACGGCCTGAACGGCAAGGGTTTTCAGTTCGTAAATCCCAATGCTTCCAGAACCTGCGGTTGTGGGGAAAGTTTCTCCATATAAACATTTAAATCTTTTTTGAAATTAAAAGGACCACTTTATGTGGTCTTTTTTGTTGGGTGTGTCGCTATCTTTATACTCAAGTGTTATATTTACCAGCATACTAAAGGGATTTATGGAGGAAATTGTCAAAAAAACAGCACTTACCGATGTACATATAAAGTCGGGGGCAAAAATGATGTACTTTGCGGGATTTAATATGCCCGTAAGGTATTCATCTGAAATTGAAGAACACCATACAGTGAGGGAAAACCTGGGTGTATTTGATGTTTCGCATATGGGGGAATTTTTGGTCACAGGACCCAAGGCGCTGGAATTGCTCCAGTGGATCAGCTCCAATGACGCGTCCAGGCTGGAAATCGGACAGGCGCAGTATGCTTATATGCCGAATGAAACCGGGGGCATCGTGGACGATCTGTTGATCTATAGAACTGCCCCGGAGGAATACATGCTCGTGGTGAACGCTTCCAATATCCGGAAAGATTGGGAATGGATAAAAAAACACAACCAGGCAGGGGCTACGCTGGAAAATATTTCCGCCGGATTGTCCCTGTTTGCCGTACAGGGGCCAAAGGCAATCAA
>DATGOS010000214.1:0-3694 GCA_035305725.1 Cyclobacteriaceae bacterium | reverse complement strand
CTTCTTTGGTATAAGTCATAGGCATAGTTGGCATTTAAGCTCAATCCCTCTATGCCCGGGATTTTAATATTGGCGGAAAAGGTACTATAGGTTCGGTAGTTTTTGTCGTCATCAAAACCGGTTTTGTCCGAGGACAACACCATGGGCTGCAAGCCCCTTTCAAAATCCGGTCCCGGAAGTCCGCCCGGCCACACGGCGGGTGATGTCGGCCACATACGGGTGACCATATCAAAAATGCTTGACTCACTGTAGGGCGAATACATTTTGTCCTCCTTCACGCCCGTCAGGTCAAGACCCAGGCTGATGTAATCGCTGATCCTGTAATCAATATTCACTTTCAGGTTGTACCTGTCATAAGAGGTAGCATTGTTTGTGTAAATGCCATCGTTAAAGTTATATCCAAATGAGGTATAATAACTCGTGCTTTTTGAACCTCCTGAAATGGATAGGTTGTGCTGCCGGGTAGAGCTGAAGTCCCTTAGCGCCTCATCGTACCAGTTGGTATTGGGATGCGTCCAGGGGAATTCTCCCGATTCATACTTGGCGATGTCTTCAAGAGAATACCTCATGTTGGATTCATCCGTTCCCCGGTAGGACTGGTATTCGCGAATCATGCGGGCATAGGTGGGGGCATCCGCCATTTCCGGAAGCATGGTGGGCGTTAAGATCCCCTCATGGAACCTATACGTAACGGTGGCAGGCGTGTCGATGGCACCCCGTTTGGTGGTAATAAGAATCACGCCGTTGGCTCCGCTGGCACCATAAATGGCCGCTGAGGCATCTTTCAACATAGTGATACTTTCAATGTTCTCCGGTTGCAGGGTATTGATATCTCGACCAACAATCCCGTCAACCACAATCAAAGGCGAATTGTTGCCCAATGTCGAATTCCCTCTGATACGAATCGTTGCGTTGTCTTTGCCGGGCTGCCCTGATTCCTGGGTAAACGTGCCGCCCGGCAGCCTGCCGGCTAACATATTCGACACGCCGGAAACAGGTTGGGACATAATTTCATCCGCGTTTACGGTGCTTACTGAGCCGATCACGTTGGCCCGCTTCTGCACACCGTAGCCCACGACCACGACCTCATCCAATGATGCCATATCTTCGGCCAATGTAATGTCAATCACACTCCTGTCCCCAACGGAAACAGTTTGCGTCTGAAATCCTATAAAAGAAAAGGCCAAAGAAGAACCTTCGGGGACGGTGAGGGAATACCTGCCCTCAAGATCCGTCGCGGTGCCTATGGTGGTGCCCGGTACGGAAACGGTCACGCCCGGAATGGGCTCACCGTTAGAATCAGTCACGGTCCCACGGACGGTGACGTCTACGGCATTGACTTCCAGAACAGGGGACGCCGCCGAGACCAGGCCGGGACTGAGACCCAGCATGGCTAGCCTGCAAATCCCCATAATGAATTTTGTTAGCCCATGCAGGGCCGTTGGTAAAGTTATTTTCATAGTATTGGACAGTTGGTTAATCTCTTTTAGGGGAAACCCATATCCTTGTTAAGGGATCTTTATGCTTGTTGATCGGTTGGATTTTCAGGACTTGATTTTGATCGGCTAAAAGTAGATTTTTTAATCATAAAAAAAAAATGTTGATGATTCCTTTGAGCCTCCAGAAGAAAGGTCTCCTTTTAGCCTGGACAGCCAAATTCAAATAAAAACAAAGCGAGACCATAAAATGTTGAGACACTGTTCTGAGCATGCCGGAAAACACCCGGTCAATAAAGATAAAATTTCGTGGCCGTCGCAAAACCTGCCAAGGATTTAATGGACGACCCTTTTCTGCTCATCCGCGGAACCGACGGAACGGTTGCCTTTAGCTTTAAATTTCGTATTCCCAAACTCCCGGGCAAGTCACCGCCAAAGTGCGGGGTACTGTTCTCATTCTTCCTTCTATATAAATGTCTGTATCGTCAAAGGAATAGTTGCCAAACCAGCCAAGTTTGTTTCCCTGATGGTTAATATTTAAACTAAGGTCTCCCTGGGGATCAGTTCCATAGCTCAAACCTGCCGTCAGCCCCGTATGGGTACCCATGGTCTCACCGCCGCTTCGCGTTATTATACTGATAAAACCGGCATCGCCACCCGCATCATAATTAGCCGGGGGTGCAGTCATGATTTCTATTTTTTTCAACATTTGCCGAACTCAATCCCGCAAGCAACTGGTAGACTGCTCTGTGGAAGGTGCCGTAGATTTATTGCGGATATTTTAAAAGGAGATTGCCGCAGGGCGTCCCCCCGTCGTTTTCTGCCGTGCCCGGACCAATGACGGCCACCAACGGAGCGTCATTGCGAGGAGGCAGCACGAGCTTGTTTCTAAAGCGTAAACGCACACTGACGAAGCCTGCCGGAAGGCAGGCAACCCCCAGGAGATGAAAAATCCCCTCATTCAACCCTAGAGGCCCCCAACGACACGTTTAAATCTGGTTACCTTTCCAACTCAACGTTGTCCAGATCCTCTAAACCATAATAATCGCTGGTAAAACCGCCTTTGCTCACCTTAATGACCCTCAAACCCGATAGGTCCTTTCCCAGTTGTTTTCCCACTGCGCTGCTGGCGATCATATCGGTTCCTTTGTATTTGAGATGCGAATTCCTATGCAAATGCCCGTTGAATACCGCCCTTACCTTATATTTTTCCAGGAGATCCAGGTATTTCCTCCGCTTTTCCAGCACAATGTTCGAATATTTATCAGGCTCTTCGGCACTTTCCACAAAAAAGGGATGGTGGGTAAACAGAAAAATGTGCTTTACTTTGCCCGCATTTTTGAGCTGGCTTTCCAGCCAATCAAACTGCTCCTTTTCCAGCGCATGGAATTCCGAATTAATCAGCGTAGAGTTAATTCCAAGCAAGAGACTGTTTTTATGGGTCACGGAGAATTTATCGTCGCCGTAAGTTTTTTTATATTCAACAAACTCGCGCTCCGTGGGTTGCTGGCTGTATTCATGGTTGCCGGGGACCAGGTAAACCGGGATGGAGCTTTTTATCATTCTTGTGATCCGGTTAAATTCCGCCCATTGCGAAGCATCTTCGTTGTTGTGCACAAAGTCTCCGGTGATGACCACAAAATCGGGTTCCAGCCGGTTAATGTGCGCAACAGCATTTTCATATAGGGCGATCTCCTGGTCCACACTTTTGTTGGCATCCAGGAAACCAAACTGGGGATCAGAGAGGTGGAAAAAATAGAACGGGGATTCTTTTTTGTATTCTTGAAAATTGTATATCCCGGATAGTATGGACAATAACAGTCCGAGATAAATAAGTGGGTTTCTTTTCATTTTCTGGTTTTAAGCATTGACATTAGTTTTTTTAAAAAGACTTTGACGGGTCATCCGGAGTTTGTGGTATTTAATGGATTCTGAATGGAGGAATCACATTCAACCGGCAAAATATTGAGCCGGATCTTTATTTGCAATTTTACAGGTGGTTCACGTAAACTGTTGTTCCAATACCGTCAGGCTTCGTGGCCATAAATCCAGAGAATCTTCCTTGGCATCCTTTGGCACCGGCATAAGCTGCAGGTCCCTTTCGGAAAATTCCCATCTTTGGGCCTTCTTCACTGATTTATAACCGGCGGGAAGCAATACCCTTTGATGTCGGCCCGTCCAATTGACCAGCAACAACATAACCTTACCGGCTTTTTTCAGGCAAACAGCATCGACAACGAGCGGGTGGCTGCTGCTAC
>DATGOS010000213.1:0-3031 GCA_035305725.1 Cyclobacteriaceae bacterium | reverse complement strand
CGGTTTTCGAAAAACAGCATATGCCCCAAATCGATTTTTTCTTCGGTCATGGGATTGTCTTCCGGGGCTTCCGCCTCTAGCGGAATGGGTTCAAACAATTGTGCGTATTCATTTTCCACGGTGGTTTCTTCCTGCTGCTTGTTGTCGGTACCGCAGCCCCAGGCAAGCGCAAAAATCAGGAAAAGCATCCCCGGGAGCAGAAAGTAAAGGTGTGATGATCGTGCAGATGGGTTCATATCATTGAGATTAATCCAGTGAATAACTATACCTTTTGGAATGTATAATCAGTTTTCATTCCAATTTTTCAAACTTTCCAATCCGATGCTCCTTTCGGCTATTTTTACCAAAAAATGACGATGGGGGACTAAAAATATACGCCTGTGGCATCTTGTCGTCAATCCCGTTGATGAAAATCCGCCCCATAACTGGAAATATGGCTTTTTGCGGGGTATTGTTTAGTTAAACAACCAGGTATGGGAAATCCTTCAAAAGTGTAGATTGGGGGTATTCTTGTTAAGGCAAGCTATTTAATGAAAAAGTGCTATTCGTCCTGGGTACAAATTCAAGCGCTGCCTTAATCTCATCCGGCTCCAGGGAGGGAATGCTTTAAGTTTCTTCTTGAGAGTCACCTTCCGCTAACGGTTTGGAAAGTAACCCGCTTCCCCCTGGAGATGGGTTTACCGTTGCGGGTATCTGGGTGTTGTTAAAAATTCATATACCCGCCCTTAAAAACTTCTTCCACATGCCACTGAATAAATTCTAATTTTGGATAATACCTTTTGTTCTGTGGAGATATTAATGGGTTTCCATGGTGGCGGAACAGCCATTCATCTGCACCTGCCCCATTTACCTCGTCAGAAACCAAAATCCGTAGTTCCTGCCCAATCATGAAGGCACCCAAATCAAAAAGTTTGTGGTGGATGGAACACAGGGTAATGCCATTGACTTCCAAATCTGGCCCACCAGCCTGATGCCATTTAATGTGCGCAGCTTCCAGCGCCATCAATTTATCTCTTAGACGTACGCCACAACCACAGACAGCGCAACGGTACTGATAAGCTTTAAGTACAGCCTCCCTAAATCTCGGATCCCTAATACGTGTTGATTTATGAATAAAATTAGAAGGAGCTAAATTAATATCCAGGCCAACAGCATCCAGAATTTCCTGGTGGAGCGTTTCCGGAAAATTTTTTTCCAGAATAATGTTGACGATCTGCCCGAGGAGGACTGGACTTTGGTGGATTGCTGAAATGAGCTCATTCGGAAATTTACCCTTCAGATCATGCTCAAAAAGGTATTTATTAGGATAATCTTGTTTGGGATTTATCATCATTTCATAATGTTTTGCGTTAAAAAAGTCAACCAAAATCAGAGATATGATTAGTATCAAATCCCTCACTTTGTTGCTGTTGCTCTCCCTGGCAACGGCAATTGTGGGAGCCCGGCAAAAGCCCAATATCATCTTTATTATGGCGGATGATCTGGGCTATGGGGAGATCGGCCCGTTTGGCCAGAAGCTGATCCAAACGCCTCACCTGGACCAAATGGCCAGGGAAGGCATGAAGTTGACGGATTTCTATGCCAACTCCATATGCGCCCCCTCCCGGGCAGGACTGATCACCGGCAAAAGTTCTGCCCATGCCGTTGTGCGGGACAATTATGAGTTTGGGACCTTTTTGGATTCGGAAGAGTACGGGCAGATGCCCCTGCCTCCGGATACCTATACCCTGGGTACCATGCTCCAATCGGCAGGATACACCACGGCAACCATCGGAAAATGGGGCCTGGGCGGCTATTTGTCAGGAGGGGTTCCGTGGAAGCAGGGCTTTGATTTCTTTTATGGCTATCTGGACCAGAAACAGGCCCACAATTATTACCCTACGCACCTTTGGCGCAACAACGAATGGGAAAAGCTGCCCAACGGGTATTTCCATCCTCATCAAAAACTGGGAGACAAAGATCCCAACGATCCCGGGAGTTATGAGGCTTATAAAGGCGCGGTGTATTCGGCCGACCTGATGACTGATGAAGCGGAAAAGTTTATTAAAAAGAATACCGAAAAACCATTTTTCCTGTACCTGGCTTATACCCTTCCTCATCTCGCCTTACAGGTGCCCGATCAGGAACTGGAAGCTTATCTTGGAAAATTTGAAGAGGAACCTTACACCGGCGGAAGGGGCTATCTTCCACATATTGCCCCGAGGTCCGCTTATGCTGCCATGATTACCTTACTGGACAAGTACGTGGGCAGGATCTTTGAGACATTGAAGGAAGCAGGGCTGGACGAAAATACCCTGGTGATCTTCACCAGCGACAACGGCCCTTCCGGAGGCGCGGACATCGGTTTTTTCAACAGCTCAGGAGAGTTCAGGGGCGCTAAGGGCGGATTGTATGAAGGCGGGATCCGGGTTCCCTTTATCGCAAGATGGCCGGGCAAGATCAGGCCGGGGTCCACTTCTTCCACTATGGCTGCCTTGTGGGATATGATGCCGACTTTTGGGGAGGCCGCAGGTATCCGGCAGCATCCTACTACCGATGGGATTTCTATTTTGCCTACGCTCCTGGGCGAGAATCAAAATCAGGAAGAACGCGAATATTTGTATTGGGAAATCCACCGGCCCATGAAAGGCATGCAGGC
Organism: Cyclobacteriaceae bacterium; assembly: GCA_035305725.1. Taxonomy (GTDB): domain Bacteria; phylum Bacteroidota; class Bacteroidia; order Cytophagales; family Cyclobacteriaceae; genus DATGMS01. Next base: position 393 of record DATGOS010000213.1, on the reverse strand, counting down.
CGTGCGTTTTGGCGACTGGAAAGCCTGCCGCAAGGGCCTGCACGAAAATCCCGATGCGCCAATTGAACTTTATAATCTCAAAGAGGATATATCCGAAAGCAACGACCTGGCGGACCAGCATCCGGATCTGGTGGAAAAAGCAAAGGCATTTATGGACAAGAGAGAGTCCGCCATTATCCGGGACTGGAACTTCATCGATCCGTTTAAAAAATAGAAATTCTGGTCAAGCCTGACCTTTTAATAAAGCTAAAATGAAAAACACCTCCTATTTCATATTTATGGTTGCGATGGTGGTGAACGCTGCCTCTCCCGCAGCGGCGCAGGCTTCTTTTACCGCCACTAATACGCTGAAAACCATTGAAGCAGAGGATCTCAGAGAATTCTTCAGATACA
>DATGOS010000212.1:0-7074 GCA_035305725.1 Cyclobacteriaceae bacterium | reverse complement strand
ATCGAAACCGCTGAAAGCCGGTTGTCCATTGGCGCACCGATTGCCAACACGCAGGTGTATGTTTTAGGTCCAGAGGGTGAGCTGCTGCCCGTCGGATTTACCGGGGAGCTCCATATCGCCGGCGATGGTATTGCAAGAGGCTACCTCAACCAGGATCAATTAACCGCACAAAAATTTATAAAGAATCCATTCAGCCAAAAACCCCGATCAAGGATGTACAAAACCGGGGATTTGGGTTATTGGCGCCCTGACGGTACACTGGTATATATAGGCAGGGTAGATGACCAGGTAAAAATACAGGGACAAAGAATTGAGCTGGGAGAAATTGAATCCGTGATGCTGGAGTCCGGTCTAATCAAACAAGCCCTGGTAATGCCCCGCGTGCTGCCACACGGCACAAGCCAGCTACTGGCATATTTTGTTCCGAAGCCGGATTTCGAACAAAGTACCGTGGAGCGCTTCTTAAAAGACAGACTTCCTGCTTATATGCTCCCTTCCGTATGGATGGAACTGAAAGAGTTTCCCTTAAACACTAGCGGGAAGATTGACAAAAACGCATTGCCCCTCCCTCTCCGGACAGCAAGCGACGAAATTGAGCCTGAAACGCAGCTGGAAAAAACCCTGGCAGAAATCTGGAAAAACCTGCTTCAACTGGAACAGGTCTATTTAGGAGATAATTTCTTTTCCATAGGAGGCAATTCGCTCCTGGCCATGCGGGTGATCTCCAAAGTAAGGAAGGAACTGAAAATGGACATTGGCATCAAGGACTTTTTTGCCCATCCCACCCTGTTTCAGTTTGCTTCCCATTTACAATCAAGCGCCGGAAAAGTCTCTTTACCGCCTTTAAGGGAATACTTACCCCGGCCGCCACGCATCCCCTTGTCGTTCAGCCAGGAAAGTTTGTGGTTTATTGACCAGCTGGAGGGAACAATCCCTTACCATCTTCCCATAGCCATGAAAATGGCAGGGGAGCTGAACATCATCGCCCTGGACCAGACGCTGAAAAAGCTGCTGGCAAGGCACGAAGTACTTCGGACCGTGATCCGGGACGGCAGGGAACAACATGTTTTGCCCTGGGAAAACTGGAAGTGGTCTTATGTTGAAGGTGGGGATTACCAGGAGCATGAGAAAGAATTTAAGGACTTTCTCCGAGGCCTTGCAAATGCCCCCTTTGACCTTTCTTCTGATTATATGCTCAAGGCCACGCTGGTACGCCTTGATCGGACTGAGCATGTGCTCGTTCTTGTCCTGCATCATATTGCTTTCGATGCATGGTCCACCCCCCTGCTGTTGCAGGACTTGCTTGAATTGTATAAAGCCTACAACCAGGGAGAGGAACCCGACCTGCCCGCACTCCCCATCCAATATGCTGATTTTGCGCTATGGCAAAAGGAAAATTTCGATGATAACTTTTTAGAGAAAATAACAGCGTATTGGAAACAAAAACTGGAGGGCTTGGAACCCATGCGGCTTCCTACAGATCAACCTCCCTCCGGGGTTCCGGATATCGCAGGAGGCTCTGCCTTTTTTACCATTGACCGGCGGCTAAGCGAGAAAATCGGAGAACTAGCCGCAAGGGAAGGCGCCACCCTATTCATGGCTTTATTGGCTGCTTTTAAAGTTTTGCTGTATCGGTACAGTGCGCATACAGATATCTGTGTGGGGACTGCCATAGCAGGAAGGCAGGCCCCGGAAACGGAGGACCTTGTCGGCTATTTTATCAACACCCTCGCCCTGCGTACCCAGGTGGAAGGCACGCATTCTTTCAAAGATGTATTAAAGGCTGTAAAAACCACCACCCTGGAAGCTTTTGAAAACCAGGACCTGCCTTTCGAAAAGGTGGTGGCTGCCGTAGGTGCGGACCGCGTAAGCGGCCAAAATCCTTTGTTCCAGGTAATGTTTCTCTTGCAGAACCTCCCAAGGCGCCCTCCCCTGAACCTCAATAATCTACAGCTTTCTTTCCTGAACTACCCACAAGACACGGCGAAGTTCCCGCTGACCTTTTCCATTTCAGAAACCGCCAACGGGCTCATGGGAATCGTCGAATACAGGGCCGCGTTGTTTTCTGATCAGATGATCAAAAACATGATCGGGCATTACAAGGAGTTGTTGAAATCCATCGTGACCAAACCTGAACAAATGGTCGGAAGCTTAACCATGCTCGGAGCCACTGAGGAGCAAAGGTTGCTGCACACCTACAACGATACTTCGGGTCCCTATCCCAAAGACAAAACGGTCATTGACTTTTTTGAAGAAAGGGTAAAGCTTGCACCGGACGACCCTGCGGTTGTATTTGAAGAGAAAAAGATTTCCTATCAGGAACTGGATGGCCGGGCCAACCAACTGGCGCATCTGCTAAGAAGCAAGGGAGTAAGCAACGGAACCCCGGTCCTCATAGGACTGGAGAGGTCAGTTGAAATGATTGTCGGGCTGCTCGGAATTTTGAAGGCAGGAGGAAGTTATGTTCCCATAGATCCGGATTATCCCCTGGAAAGGATTAAATATATGCGGGAAGATTCGGGGGCGCAGTGGATGGTGAGCAGCCAATCCAGCCAGTCCAAAATGCAACCACTGGACAACCTGGAAACCATATATCTGGACAGCGACGCTGATCTGCTCCGGGACCAGCCCCGGTCCAAACCTGAAGGTCAGCCTGATCCCCAACAGCTTGCCTATGTGATGTACACCTCGGGTTCTACCGGGATACCCAAAGGGGTAATGATCGGTCATGACAACGCGGGCGCTTTCATAAGCTGGTGCAGGGAGGAATTTAAATCCAGCCGGTTCGATATTGTTTATGCCACGACCTCCATTTGTTTTGACCTTTCTGTATTTGAAATATTTTTCCCGTTGAGCATCGGAAAACCGATCCGAATTCTTGAAAACGGGTTGCACATCGCCAGGCATCTCCCTATGGATACTGCGGTGTTGCTCAACACAGTTCCCGGTGTCATTCAAAGCCTGCTCAATGAAACGGTAGACTGGAGCAAGGTGGCGGTGATCAATATGGCGGGCGAAACCATTCCTGCCGGTGTGCTGGAAAAACTGGATACGGAAAACATTGACGTAAGAAACTTGTATGGTCCTACCGAGGACACCACGTATAGCACGGTCTACAGGCTCAAACCAGGGGCGTCACTTTATATTGGCAAGCCCATTGCCAACACCCAAATATATATCCTCAACAAGGAAGGTGCTTTAAACCCTGAAGGAGTGCCGGGAGAAATTTGCATCAGTGGAGCAGGTGTGGCCAGAGGATATTTAAACCGGCCGGAGCTGACTGCTGAAAAATTTGTTCCCAATCCTTTTGACAGGTATCTTTATGTTACCCTGTACAAAACCGGCGACCGTGGAAGATGGATGAACGGCAACATCGAATTTTTGGGGCGAGAGGATGATCAGGTAAAAATCCGCGGCTACAGGATTGAATTGGGGGAGATTGAAAAGGTGCTGCAGGCATACGGCACGGTAAAGGAAGCGGTAGTGCTGGCGAAAAAAAATGGCCGTGGAGAAAAACAGCTGGTGGCTTACCTGGTCACGGGACCCGGGATGGATGAAGCAGCGATTGCTGGCTTCCTAAAGTCCCGACTACCGGGCTTTATGATTCCGTCGCTGTGGATATGGTTGGATAAATTTCCCCGTACGCCCAACGGGAAAATCGATAAAAACGCTCTCCCCCATCCCGGAGCTGATGGCGTCGTGGACAGGGAGTTTGCTGCCCCCCGGACCGTGCAGGAGAAACGAATGGCTCAGATTTGGGCCAAGGTGCTGGACAGAACCCAGGTAGGCATTCATGACAATTTTTTTGAGCTGGGAGGTCATTCCCTATTGGCCACCACCTTAATGCTGGAGGTCAGGGAACAATTAAAGGTAGAATTGAGCATTAAAAACCTTTTTGATCATCCTACCATTTCGGAATTATCCAAGGTGCTCGACCTGAGTGCCCAGGCTGTAGACAAGATCCCGCTGGTAAAAGTTGTGCCCCGGCCAGAAAAAATTCCCTTGTCATTTAACCAGGAGAGCCTCTGGTTTATTGACCAGCTGGAAGGTTCCGTGCAGTACCATTTGCCCACGGTCCTTCGGCTCAATGGGCCCCTGGACAAAGAGGCTTTGGAAAAGGCCTTGCGCTCGGTTTTGGAAAGGCATGAGGTGCTGAGAACGGTGATCCGGAATACCGACGGAAAGCCCTTTCAATTGGTCCTGCCGACAACTGGCTGGGAATGTTCAACGGTGGACCAAACTCTATTGCGGGACAAACCGGAGGATCTGCGGGATTTTATCCTGGACACGGTTCATAAGCCCTTTGACCTTGCCATGGATTATCTGTTTCGGGCCTCCCTTATCATTCTGGGGAAGGACCAACATATTTTGATCCTGACCATGCACCATATAGCGTCAGACGGCTGGTCGGTTCCTTTGCTCCTCCGCGAAATTACTGCCCATTACCTTCATTATTTAAACCTCCAAGAGGCGCCCGAGGCCCTGCCAATTCAATATGCGGATTTTGCGCTGTGGCAAAGGAATGTTCTGACTGAAAGTTATTTGAAGGACAGAGGACAATATTGGAAGACTAAACTGAGGGATCTGGTACCGCTGCGGCTTCCCCAGGATTATCCCCACCCCCAGGTTCCGAGTTTTCGAGGCGCCACCTGCGCATTTTTCATAAACAACAGGCTAAAGGCCCGGCTTATGTCCCTGGCACAGGAGGAGGGCGCCACGTTGTACATGACCCTGCTCGCGGCGTTTAAGCTGATGCTTTACCGGCACAGCTCCCAAACGGACATTTGCGTGGGAACAGCCATGTCCGGGCGCAGTCACAAGGAAATCGAGCTACTCATTGGTTACTTTATCAATTCCCTGCCCCTACGTACGACGGTGGACACGCAATCTACCTACAGGGACTTTTTGAAAGTGGTAAAAGCCACCTGTTTGGAGGCATTTGAGCACCAGGACATGCCCTTTGACAGAATCGTGGCGGCGGTGGGGGCGCCCAGGGATCTGGGGAGAAACCCCCTGTTTCAGGTGATGTTTGTTTTGCAAAATCTGCCCGAATTCCAGGATTCTGATTTTGCAGGAGTAAATATCCAAAGGGAAATGCCGGTCCAAAATACCTCAAAATTTGATTTTACTTTTATCTTAAGCGATGATCATTCCGGTATGGAAGGCACGGTGGAGTACCGCACGGACCTGTTTCGTGCATCCAGTATACAAAAAATGACCGACAGTTATCTGGACATCCTGGAGGCCATGGTGGCCGATCCCGGCGAAAAACTAAATGGCGATACCGACCCGGTCACCAAAGACGCTGACGATCCCGGGACGGCATTGCCGGCCTTCGTTCCAGTCCATCAAATGATTACGGAAACAGCCGAAAAATTTGGAGGAGACGCAGCCATTTTCTTTGGGGACCAATGGATATCTTACCGCGAACTGAACGAAAGGGCTAACCAGCTTGCTCATTTGTTGATCGAAAAAGGACTACGGGCAGGCGATACCGTGGGCATTTTCATGCATAGATCCATTGAAATGGTGGTGGCTATACATGCCACCTTAAAGGCCGGTGGGGTTTATCTGCCCATTGACACGGAATACCCCGAACGCCGGGTTAAATATTTTCTGGAGGATTCTTCCGCGGCATTTTTAATTACCCAGCAAATATTCAAAGACGGATTTACGGATGTACCTGTTATCACTTATGAAGAATTTGCGGCAGCAAGAACCCAATATTCTTCCGATAATCCTGAAGTCAAAGTCAGACTGAATGACGCCGCCTACCTGATTTATACCTCAGGATCCACGGGCAAACCCAAAGGCGTCATTATAGAACACGGCAACCTTTACAACCTGATTCTTTCAGCAGGAATCTCACCCGGAATGTCTGCCTCTGACAAAATTTTGGGCACGACCTCAATTTCCTTTGACGTCTCCATTTTAGAATTGATTTTGCCGTTTGTCCATGGGGCGAAACTTTATTTAATGGACAGATACCAGCGTAAAGATCCGGAAGCAGTGCTCAGATCCATTGCAGCCCACCATATCACTTATTTGTTCGCCACCCCCACGCTTTTAAAAATGTTGCTGAACGGCGGCTGGGACCAGGCATTTCCTTCCCTGAACGTATGCAGCGCAGGCGAACCTTTGTCCAAAGAGCTGGCCGGGAAGCTGTTGCCTCTATGCAAAACGCTATGGAACCTTTACGGCCCCTCTGAAACTACGGTTTTTTCAACCCTTAAACAGATCACGGATCAGGAAGAAGAAATCACCATTGGCCATCCCATCCACAACACGAGGGTGTATATTCTCAGGGACAACATGGAACCTGTACAAGGCAACGAGGAAGGAGAACTGTACATCTCGGGCGAGGGCGTCGGCCGTGGTTATCTGAACAGGTCAAAACTCAGTGCCGAAAGATTCATGGAAGACCCCTTTCATCGTTCCGGTACAGACAAAATGTACCGAACGGGAGACATGGGCAGATTTTCTGCCGCAGGGGAAATCGTCATGACCGGCAGGAAAGACCATCAGGTCAAGTTGAGGGGGCACCGTATCGAACTGGGTGAAGTTGAACATGCGCTGACCAATTTCAAAAACATCAAAGATGCTTTGGTTACAGTTAGGGAGGATGAATCAGGCAATGCAAAACTGGTGGCCTATCTGACCCTTTCCGGTAAAGACACCTCAGCCGCAAAACGGTCCGGCGGGGGATCCAACCTACTGGAAGAAAAGCACTATAAACGGGTTAAAAAGTGGAAAAAGGAGCTGTCGGATTTTCTTCCCCAAGTCATGGTGCCCACTGATTTTGTGGTTTTGGAAAACTTCCCTACTACGGCAAGCGGAAAAATCGACTGGCAGGCTTTACCTGCGCCTGAGTCAAATTTCAGACTGGATCCTGAGGCTACCGCTTTGGAAGAAACCCCCGGCGAGAAGCTGATCGCGGGAATATGGAAGGAAGCCCTCGGAATCAAAAACCTGGGGCTTACCGACAATTTTTTTGAAATTGGAGGGCATTCCCTGATAGCGATTCAGGTAATGACCCGGCTGGAAAACGAATCGGGAATAAAACTGCCTTTGTCC
>DATGOS010000211.1:0-7176 GCA_035305725.1 Cyclobacteriaceae bacterium | reverse complement strand
GTACATGACCTTGAAAAAATCCTGGAGGAAAAAGGGATAGAGGTGCTTTATGGGATCCATCCCGTTGCCGGCCGGATGCCCGGTCATATGAACGTACTGCTTGCGGAATCCGACGTTCCTTATGACAAGCTCATCGAAATGGACGACATCAACGGTAAGTTCCCCAATACCGATGTGGTATTGGTCATTGGCGCCAATGACGTGGTCAATCCTGCGGCCAATGATGATCCCTCCAGTCCGATCGCCGGGATGCCTATCCTGGAAGTAAATAAGGCGCACAATGTGATCGTGATCAAACGGAGCATGAGTGCCGGCTATGCAGGGATCCAAAACGCACTTTTCTTCGACCCGAAAACAAGGATGCTTTTTGGGGACGCCAAGAAGGTACTCACAGGATTAACAGAAGAGATAAAGACGATGTGATGAGGTTTCCGGTTCCCTAAAATGGGGAACCGGAGCATTTTCAAACCGTCGGTTCTTTGTCTGTATTTTTTGCCTATTATATGATTCCGTACTGGCTCACTGCCAAGCTTTCACAAGCTTTTATTTTAAAAATTAATTCGACAGCTCGACAATTCGTCAACCCCAAAAGTACCATTTATCTGTGTTGTTGTTGGAGCTCAAGATCCTGGGGACTTGGCGGGAGCCGTTTGCCTGCGCACTTCTACAACAAAAAAAACCTGGTCACGGGACCAGGTTTTTTTCATTCACTTTAACCACTAACAACCATAAACAATTTCTTTGGCGGATCAAATGGTGCGGGTTTGCCCAAAAATCGTTGATCAACCCTCTCGCCGATATATAATTCCTTTATAAAGTCCTTTTCAGATTATTCCACTGCCGGAATGGGAATTAATGGCCTATGAATTCATTATTCAGGGCCATCCCCTATCGAAGTGCAAATATAGGAATTATTTATTGAAGTTAAAATACCCCATATGGATTTTGTTGTTTGAGGGGAAAAAGACACGGTTATAGATTGTATCAAGTATGTAGATGATAGGAACGAAGTACAACATACCAAGACAAGGGCCTAGGAAAAATAACCTCATAACTTAATAACTAATGACTCAGTAACTCAATAACTTAATAACTCAATAACCAAATATCCACCAAAAAAGCGTCAACCTGTCCAAAAAGTAAAGAGCAAAGACCAAAGATGTACCTTGATAACGTCAATAGCCGACGGACCACAGTCCACGTTCGCCGGTGACGGTCCATCAGCCGAAAGGCCAGGAGGGTCTACGGATCGACAGTTTATCAGTCTACGGTCCACGTTTTGAAGGTTTGATAATTTTACATTTGATGAGTTGTAATTTTTTCAGCCTCCAAGTCAGAGGGGTACTCGGGAGCCATGGGGAAATAACAATTGTATTTTTTTATTTGATTTTGGACTTAACCAATTTCGTGAGTTTGTGTGATTCCCGTGTGATAGTTCGTGTGATTCTCGTGTGATAGTTTTGATGAAAAAATAAAAATTTAAATGAAACAGAATGAATTAAAAAATCCGCCTAAATGATTGATTATGAACGATTGAGAACGGTTTTGGCAATAAAAAAAGCTTGAATCGGTTTTTGCGATTCAAGCTTTTTGAGGTGGGTTGTAGTCGGTACGGGAATCGAACCCGTGTTTTATCCGTGAAAGGGATACGTCCTAACCCCTAGACGAACCGACCCTGTACACTAATTATAACGTCTTTCGAAAACGTGATGCAAATATATAGGCTTAATCCTATAAAGCAAAACGGAACCAAAAATTATTTGGCGAGTTCTTCCAAATCCCTGAAAATTAGGGGCAAAATTTATTTGGATTTAACCCACGGTTGTGTAAATTCGTAACCGATCTTTACCGGAAAACGCAACGAAAAGCAAAGGCCGGGATTTGTTTGTTTTAGAAAAGCTTTTCTGCTCAAACACAGGGAGATTCCCCCTTCCAGGGAAGTGGCTGGGACTAAATGAAACTATTGAGAACTTTAAACCGTTACCCTACAAATTATATAGGCTAAATTATTTATTCATCTAAACAATCAACAAATGACATTAAGACTAGGCGACACAGCACCGAACTTTACCGCTGAAACCACCATGGGAACCATTGATTTTCATGAGTATTTGGGCGACAGCTGGGGAATACTTTTCTCCCATCCAGGCGATTACACCCCGGTATGTACTACTGAATTGGGGACCGCCGCAAAGCTAAAAGGCGAATTTGACAAAAGAAATGTTAAAATGGCTGCCATCAGTGTGGACGGCATTGACAGCCACCACGGATGGGTAAGGGATATCAATGAAACGCAAAATACCGAAATGAATTATCCCATCATCGCCGACGAAGACAAAAAAGTCTCCGAACTCTATGATATGATTCATCCCAATGCCAGCGAAAACACCACCGTAAGGTCTGTTTTCATCATCGGACCCGATAAAAAAATCAAATTGACGCTTACCTATCCTGCAAGCACCGGAAGGAACTTCCAGGAATTTTTAAGGGTCATCGACTCTCTCCAGCTTACCGCCAACTATTCCGTTGCCACGCCGGCAGACTGGAAGCATGGGGAAGATGTGGTGATCGCGCCGGCCATTAAGAATGAGGACATCCCCGGCAAATTCCCCAAAGGACATAAGGAGATCAAACCTTATCTAAGGACCACGCCACAACCCAATCTTTAAAGATTTGAAAGGTGATTTTTATCACCTTTCTTTTTTTCCCGTTATTTACCTAATATTACTCCCTTTAATGTGCACCAAGGAAGTTCCGCATGAATGAAAGTAAAATTTATACCCGGATTATCGGATCCGGCAAATACATACCCCACCGACGAATCACAAATGAACATTTTTTAAACAAGGAATTTTATAATTCGGAAGGGAGCCGAATTGAAAAACCCAATGAAGAAATTATTGCCACCTTGCGGAAGATCACCGGTATCGAAGAAAGAAGGTATATTGAAGACGAGTTCCTGACTTCGGATATGGCTTATTTCGCGGCCCAAAGTGCGATTGACGCTGCCAGGGTGGATCCCGAAACATTGGACTACATCATCGTGGCCCATAATTTCGGCGATCTTCAAAACGGCAATCCGAGATCGGACATGGTCCCCACCCTGGCTTCCCGCGTAAAACAACGTCTGGGTATATTAAATCCCTATACAGTTGCCTACGATCTTCCCTTTGGCTGTCCTGGGTGGATTCAGGGAATGATTCAGGCAGATTATTTTATCAAATCGGGAGACGTGAAAAGGGTGTTGGTGATCGGGGCGGAGACACTTTCCAGGATATTTGATCCCCACGACATTGACAGTATGATTTTTTCTGACGGGGCGGGTGCGGTGGTTCTGGAAGGAAAGTCTGCGGAAAAACCGGAAGGCATTCTGGCCCACGTTACCCGTTCAGATACTGCCGAACAAGCTTATTTGCTGAATATGGGCAGCTCCTATTATGCCGAATACAAATATAATGCACTGTTCCTAAAGATGAAAGGCAGGAAGTTGTATGAATATGCCATCAGTATGGTGCCGAAAACGTTAAAAGAGGGAATAGAAAAGGCGGGTTTGCACCTATCAGACATTGACAAAGTTTTGATTCATCAGGCCAACGCCAAAATGGACTTCAAGATATTGCAACGGCTGTTTGAACTTTACGGAGAAACCGAGATACCCGAAAATATGATGCCCATGTCCATTGCGAAGTTGGGGAATAATTCCGTGGCCACCATCCCCATCCTTTATGACCTGATCAGTAAAGGGGAAATGGAAGGGCAACAGTTCAACCCGGGGGATTATATCCTTTTCGGCTCCGTGGGAGCCGGGGTCAATATTAATGCATTGGTTTACCGGGTGCCTTAATTTTCCTTTTTTTGTCCCACCAGACATAGGCAATAAATCCCAGCAGACTGATGATTCCTACCCATACCAAGCCTGTAGTAAGCCTGTCATTGTTTTCCCCCAGATAAGCTATCAAAACCGTAAGGGGCAAAATCCCCGCCATGGTCGCTCCAATAAAACGCCAGTAACCCATGTGCAAAATTCCTCCTACGAGACTTATCGCATCATTGGAAAGAAATGGGGAAATACGCGTTACAAAAACCGCCCAAAAACCATAGTCACTTATAAAACCCTCTACTTTTTTTTGTGATTGTTCTCCAAGAAGCCTTTGTATCAAAGGAGCTCCGAAATAGGCGCCCAAGGCATATGCAAAGGAGGAGGCGCAAAATATCGCCGCCAGGATAATAACTGTACCCGCATAAGGCCCATAAGCCAAAACCGTCACAACCATTAAAAGCGGTGTGGGAATAACCAGTAAGAAAATCTGTGCCATCATGGCAAACACCAGAATAAGGGGACCCCACCAGCTGAACTGTTCCACCCACTCTTTAATCTTCTGCTCTTCCCCACTGGTAAGTACCTCCCAGGCTTCGGAAATAAATTCCCTGACCGGAGCAACGGTAAAATAAAGTATAGCCATGCCGGCCACGATGGCTATGGATAAATACTGCGGCAATTTGGATTGTTTTTTTTCTCCCACTTTTTAAAATACCTGGATATATTAGACAAATAATGAATAAACCTCTTTCATCCCTTTCAACCTGACGAAGTACCTGTATGGTTGAGGCTCTGACACTGGCCGGGGTGCTTATTGTCACCCCAGCACAGACCCGGACATCTCCAATCAAAAATGTTGCTAAAAATTTCCCATAATAAGTTCATGAAATCTGTATGGCATTTTTCAATAAATCCTTTAAATTCAATCTGTGAAATGCCTTATAAGCGCCACGGAGGTGCATGAAAATCATGAATGACAACCATATGAGACACCTGTTCCTATATTTGACCCTCGCTTACCTAAGCCTCGCCTGTTCAGCTCCTGATAAAGGCCGGGAAGAAACCGGCGCACAAAACACTTCGGCGCCGGCACAGGTGTGGACGGTTGAGCAAGCCAATGCCTGGCAAAATGAGGTTGGCTGGCTGGTGGGTTGTAATTTTTCGCCCAGTACCGCCATCAACCAACTGGAAATGTGGCAGGAGGCTACCTTTGATCCCGAAACCATTGAGCGGGAACTGGGTTGGGCTGCGGATTTGGGTTTCAACTCCATCAGGGTTTACCTCCATGACCTGCTTTGGGAGCAGGATTCCGCGGCTTTTTTGGAGCGAATGGAGACATTCCTGGATATTTCGGACCGACATGGGATTGGGGTTATGTTTGTACTGTTTGACGGGGTATGGAATCCTTTTCCGAAAACAGGGCCCCAACCTGATCCCACTCCCCATGTGCACAATTCCGGATGGGTTCAAAGCCCCGGCCTGGAAGTGCTGCAGGATTCTACCCAGGATCCCAGGCTGGAGCGGTACGTAAAAGGCGTGATCAGCCATTTTGCCGAGGATGAAAGGGTTCATGCCTGGGATATTTTTAATGAGCCGGACAACCCCAACCAGTCCTCCTACGGTGAGGTGGAAACGAAAGACAAGGCGGCATTGGCGTTAAGATTGTTGAAAAAATCATTCGCATGGGCAAGGGAAGCCCATCCCAGCCAACCGATTACCTCCGGGGTCTGGAAAGGGGATTATTCTGACCCCGACCAGCTGCAGCCTATGGATGAATTCATGATCCGTGAATCCGATATCATTTCTTTTCACCACTATGGAGGGCCGGAGGGTTTTCGGGAAGTGATGAATGACCTTCAGCAATACGGACGACCCGTGATTTGCACCGAGTATATGGCCAGAGGTAACGGGAGTACTTTTGCCGATATTTTGCCAATAATGAAGGACAATGGCATCGGAGCCTATAATTGGGGCTTTGTCGCCGGAAAAACACAGACCATCTATCCCTGGGATTCCTGGAACAAAACCTACGACACGGAGCCTGAGCTTTGGTTTCATGATATATTCCGGCCCAACGGGGAGCCGTACAGGGAAGAAGAAGTAGCACTGATCAGGCAGCTGACGGCTGATTAAATAATGAGTTGGAAAAAGCTGATTTTTAAGATCAAATTTGCATACAAGTTCCGGCTCCTGGAGAGGATGTAGATTTCAACCCGATACTGTTTGTACTCCCATGGTTTGTGTTTTAGCCACAGAAACACGCAGAGGATCACCCAGGGGCGGTTTCGGGATAATTCTATGATCGCTATTCTCTGTGTTCCCGGCGCTCTCCATGGTTTATTATTAACCACAGGAAGCCCATTGAATCGTGGGCAGTCATTTTTTCTTTTATATAAAAAACGCTAATTTGCCGCGCTTAAAATAAGGCACCACTACTTTTATTATGAGAAAAGTTTTTCCGCTGTTCATGCTGCTCGTTATTGCGGGCGCAAATTCCCATTTACTGGCGCAAAAGATCAACAGTGAATACCGGCTTTACATTAAAAAAGCATCCTCGCCCATTATTATTGACGGAGAAATGGATGAACAAGCCTGGTTGGATGCGGACGTTGCCGAAGATTTTTACATGATCCTACCCATTGATACCAGCTATGCGGAAGTGCCCACGGACGTGCGTATGACGTATGATGAGGAGAATCTTTACATTTTTGTGAACAACTACCATGACCAATCCGGCCCATATATGGTCGAGTCTTTAAGAAGGGACTTTTCCTTTACCAAAAATGACAATTTCCTGCTCTTTATGGATCCTTTTGATGACCAGACAAACGGCTTTTCTTTTGGAGCCAATGCGGCTGGGGCACAATGGGATGGGTTGATGTACAATGGTGGATCCGTGGACCTCAGTTGGGACAACAAATGGGTTTCGGCGGTGAAGAACTATCCGGACAACTGGACTTTTGAAGCGGCTATACCCTTTAAGTCCATTCGCTACAAAAAAGGAATAAAAGAGTGGGGGATCAACTTTAGCCGAAACGACTTAAAATCCACGGAAAAATCCAGTTGGGCACCGGTGCCGAGGCAGTTTCCTTCCGCGTCTTTGGCCTATACCGGAACTTTGGTCTGGGACAATCCCCCTCCCGCGCCCGGGGCGAATGTTTCGCTGATCCCTTATGCACTGGGAGGTGTGAGCAAGGATTTTAAAGGCAGGAGCGGGACCAATTACAGAGGGGAGGTTGGCTTGGATGCCAAAGTAGCTTTGGGATCCTCATTAAACCTGGATCTTACGGTTAACCCCGATTTTTCGCAGGTGGAGGTAGACCGGCAGGTGACCAACCTGGACCGGTTTGAACTGT
>DATGOS010000210.1:0-4523 GCA_035305725.1 Cyclobacteriaceae bacterium | reverse complement strand
AAGTTTTTTGGCAATTTTGTTCGAGTGATATAGATCTTTTGCCATACCCGGAAACTGGGCTCCCTGGCCGGGAAATATATATGCTTTCATAAAATGGGGTTGTATAATTGGATCAAAGGTAGCAAAAGAAATTAAAATGTTATTTTACAAAAACTGAAGGGACACCCAAAGGACTGACTGAGAGATTCCTTGTTAAACCTGATCAGGCTGTCGTAGGGTTCGGTCCAGTTCCCTGAAATATTCCAGTAACTGCTCCGGGTCCTCCAATGGTTTTCCTGACAAACTTTGTGCTACTTCTATCACGGGCAGGCTCGGCAAACCGCGGTCCCGGAGATGATGGGTCAGCTTAAGTACCATGAAGCCGTCCATCCATTGCCAAAATCTGCGGCGGAATACGGCCGGGCTGTTGGACTGCTTTCTCATTTGCAGGACCTTGGGGATCAATCCGGCTTCTTCCAGAAAGTCCCTTAACCCGGAAGCAAATGGCTCCAGGCTTATCTCATTCCCATACCATTCCGGAACAGCCTCAAAAAACAATTTTAGCCGCTCATAAATTTCCGGGTGGTAAGAATAAAAGGTGCCCGGATTTCTTTGCCAGTCGGTCTGCGCTTTACCGGTTCCAAAAGGGACCCGGTCAGACACGCGGCCGGCTGGATATACCGTGGCCGGAATTTCTTTCCACCCCACCAAAGGGAGCAGTTTATGCAGGAAATAAAAATCCTCCCCGGCTTTTCTGCGGTTCATGCCCCCGCCCTGGGCATACACGGAAGCCCGGACTGCCATGCAGGAGCCCACGGTATGCCTGGCAAAGGGATAGCCGGCCATTTTTAATCCATGTATATAACACCGTAAATGAAGTTCATATAGGATGATTCCCGCCCTCAGCACTGGATCGGATTCCTGTGCATAAAGGTGTGCGAACTGGAAATGACCCAAACCGACTGCCGGATCGGAAAAGGCGGAATGGGCCGCTAGTAAATAGTTGTCTGAAACAGTGCAGTCGGCATCCAGGCAGAGTATCGGACCATCCTTCTCCAGCATCGCCCACCTACGGGAGGCTTCGTCCATGCCGATTTTCCTTGCCAGGCCCGCCCCGGCAAATTTATGGGGAAGGTTTTCCTCCCGGATCAGCAGCAACGAAAAATGCGCAGGTTTTTCTTTTTTCCAATCCTCTAACTGCTTTAGGGTTTTCTGGTTGCACTCAAGCACCTTTATGCCTGCCTTTTCCGGAGCGTTGACAACAACAATGACCTCAACCGCTCCGGGAGGAGGCTGGCAGGCAGCCAGGGAGCGTAAGGTAGTGATGATGTCCGGCTCCTTATAGGAAGGAATTACAATGGAAAGGCAATGCGACGGGTCCGGTGGGTGCATAAAATAGGGGCCATTGACCCTAAACCTTTGGGTGTATGTATGAAAAATAGAAGAAAGATTATGGCGCATGATCTACTGTTTGAAGCAAAAATAGCGGAAAATTCGTCATGGGCCTTAGCCGGAGTCTATACGGACATAGAAGCGGATCATCATCGGGCAGGTCATTTATTGTTTAACACAAATCAACTCAATCCCAGCCTTCCCTGACCAATATGCAACAATAAATATTCAAATTTGGGATTCCTTAGTATCTTAGGCCCCATGAAATACTCCATTGATGTAAAGGTGAATTCTTCCCCGGAATGGCTGCAGGCGGTTTTGGGGGATTTTGACAGCTTTTTGCAGGATCATGCGGACTGCGAGCGAAAAGCCTCCGCGATGGCTACCTCCATGATCGCCAAGTATCCGGAAAAAGAAGCCATTATTCCGGACATGATCGCCACCGCCATTGAGGAGCTGGAGCATTTTCAACAGGTTTTTCAGCTTATGCAATCCCGCGGAGTGGGTCTGAACCAGGATATGAAAGAAGACCCCTATATCAAGCAATTGATGCCACTCACCCACGGCGGGACTCAGGAATCCCGTTTTCTGTCCCGGTTGTTGATGGGTTCGGTGGTGGAGTGCCGGGGATTTGAACGGTTTAAAATGATTGCTGAAGCCCTGGAGGATGAAGGCCTTAGGAAGTTTTACAAAACCTTATGGATATCCGAAGCCAAGCACGGCAATATTTTTGTGGAACTTGCGCTAAAATATTTCCCGGAAGATACCGTGTATACACGCCTGCATGAGATGATGGACTTTGAAGGCGAAGTCGTGCGAAACCTTCCGATAAGGGCGGCATTGCATTAGCGGCAATGACCCTACCGATCCAAAGATAAAAACCTTAATTACCGATCCCATGAAAAACAAATGTCTAAAATGGATTTGTTACTGCCTGTTGGCCGTGCTCTCTACCGCGGTGTCTGCCCAGGACGGAATACCTGCTGACTGGAAGCTTGGCAGCCAGGCCTATACCTTCCGGCTTTTTTCCCTTGAGGAAACGCTGGAAAAGCTGAACAGCATCGGCGTGCGGTATGTGGAACTTTATCCCGGCCAAAAGATAAACAAAACCGGTGAGGCTACCACAAATTTTTCCGCTTCCAAAGCCGATCTGGAAACGATAAAAGGTTTGCTGGAAAAATATGACGTGGAGGCAGTGGCTTATGGGGTGGTAAGTCCCGGTGATGAGGATTGGCCTGCAGTATTTGAATTCGCAAAGGCACTGGGCATCGGGATTATTACCTCCGAACCCAGGCCAAACCAGCTTGACCTCGTTGAAAAGCTTTGTGAAGAGCACCAGATCAAGCTGGCGATACACAACCATCCCCTTCCTTCTTTGTACTGGCATCCGGAAGTGCCCCTGAGGCTGTTGGAGGGGCGGAGCAAGCTTCTGGGAGTATGTGCGGACGTAGGCCACTGGGTACGTTCAGGCCTGGATCCTGTGGAATCCCTGCGCCAACTGGAAGGCAGGGTGATCAGTCTACATCTTAAAGACCTGAGCGAATGGGGCGTCAGGTCCGCCCATGATGTGCCCTGGGGCAAGGGAAACTCCAACATTGCAGGCGTATTGCATGAATTGCACAGACAGGAATTCAAGGGTGTTTTTTCGGCAGAATATGAACACAACTGGGAAAACAACCTACCTGAGGTAGAGGAGAGCATGGAGTATTTTAAAAGAGTGGCTTCGCAGTTTGATTAGGTATGGGTACTCAGTACTGGGAATTGAGTATTGCGTATGTAGTATATGGAATGTAGTTGGTATGTGGATGGTAGAAACGAAGTACAACATATCCGGTACTTTCCAACTTTTAAATAACGATAGCGCTCAATTACCTGTTTACGCTCCACCATCCAGACAGATTCTAAGCATTCAGTAATAAATCAATTTTCTTTTGATGAAAACAAAGCATTTCACGCCCGTATTTTTGTTTCTCTTTTTCACCGTTTACGCAAGTTTTGCCTTTCAGGAAGTGCCGGTTTCCCAGGCCGGGCAGGTAAGTGCCAGTTTTGAACACAACGACGATGGTTTTCAGTTTACCAGCCCTGATGAAAAACACCAGCTTCAGATTCAGGGAAGGATTCAGTTCCGGTTTGCTACGCCCTATGATGCCCATCCGGTTTCCATGGATGAATTGGTTCGGGACGCTCAAAGTGTGTTCAAGATCAACAGGGCGAGGCTAAAAATAGGAGGTTATTCTTATCAACCCTGGTTGAAATATTATCTTGAGTACGATGTATCGGGATCCCGGCTGTTGGATTATCGCATTATGGTGGAAAAATTCCCCTGGCTGAAGCTGAAGCTGGGGCAGTGGAAGGCTGAGTATTCCAGGGAACGGAGCATTTCCAGCGGGGAACAGCAAATGATGGACCGCTCTATTGTCAACAGGCCGTTTACCTTGGACCGGCAACAAGGGGTGTCATTGTACGGACACCTCGATGGACCAGGGGCGGCTGATATTAATTATAACCTTTTCGTACTAACCGGCAATGGACGGGGAAGAGGGGAAAATGACGATGATAAATTAATGTACGCAGGCAGGTTTCAGTGGAATGTATTGGGGGACGGAGTAAGTGTTTCGGGATCCGATCTGGAATATCATGGGAAGCCCGCGGCCTCCCTGGCTTGGGCAGGTGCCACCAATACCAGCCAGTTTACCCGCTTTTCTTCTTCGGGAGGGGGAAACCTGGAGGGCTATGAGGAAGGTGTGCCGGGGCAGTATAAGGTGGAACAGTGGCTGCTTGAGACCGCCTTTAAATATAGATCTTTGAGCGTTCATGGGGAATATCACCAAAAAAGCATCGCGGACATGGTAAATAATGACCTTAGGGAAATGAATGGATGGTTTGGGCAAGCCGGCTATATTCTCAACAATAGACAGCCGGAGGATAAAGCCCTGGTGGAACTGGCCATGAGGTACGCCCAGTTTAGGCCCGATGTGGAACTTCCCCAGGATATCCAGGAGGAATTTTCTTTGGCGGTTAACTGCTTTTTTAACAAGCACCTGAACAAGCTGACCGCGGATGTTACACTGTTTGAATTTGACTCCATGGACCAGGATGCCTCTGGTTGGAGGTTCCGGCTCCAGTATGATTTTTCTTTTTGATAGCCACCA
>DATGOS010000209.1:0-3000 GCA_035305725.1 Cyclobacteriaceae bacterium | reverse complement strand
TGGCCTGGGTGTCCAGTGGTACAACTTCAAATTTGAAAATAAGGGGTATCAGACCGTCAACGGGGAAAATGGTGTGGAATTTATCCACAGGACCGATGTAAACGGGTTTAAAAGTAAAATTTCCGCTTCTTATTTGACGCTCCTGACCATGTTTCGGTGGGACTTTGCCAAAATGAACAACAGTGAGAAGAAAGGGGTAAGATTGGCAGCGGGTCCTTATTTTGGATATCGATTGGGAGGCAGAAGTAAGTTTGTCTACAAAGAATGGGATGGATCTGGAAGAAAAAAAGACAGGGAACCGATCGGCAACAACCTGAATGACTTTAGAGTCGGGCTCCGGGGAGAAGTAGGGTATCGCAGCCTGACTTTATTTGCCACGTATGACTTAAACACCCTATTTCAAAAAGACAGAGGTCCATCCTTACACCCCATTGCTTTTGGGGTGGTATTCTGATTCAAGGTGAAGATTTTTTTGCGGCTTGCAGATTGGATTCACGGCCCTACAACTGCCCGCCGCAGCGGGCCGTGACCTTATAGATCCCCCCAGGAATACGCTTCATCCCAAAATGTCTTTGCTTTCAGATGAAGATTTAGCAGACAGGTGCACTGGAAATGGCTCATTCGGTCCGATTGACGTTAAAGATAAGATCCTTTTCCTTGCCCTGTAGTTGAAACAGCCTGATTATCCTGGCAGGAGAAGGCTTGAGCACGGACACCAGAATCAAAATGATGGCGTAGGCCACGGTAAAACCCACATTTTGATAAAACCATAGTCCGGCGGCACACAACAGTCCGGCAATGAACAGTATCCAATACCGCCTGAGCGTCGCATACTTGTACGCCATGAACTTGTCTGCCAGTTCCATATCCTCCCGCTTGACTGTGCGGATTATTCTGTTAAAGTTAAATTGCTGAAGCAACAACAGCGCAAGGACCAAAGATAGCGTAAAGGTGTCCAGGAATTCGGGGAGCTCCGGAATTTGGTACGTCCTGGTGGGACGGGTAGTGTTAAGATAAGCAAAAGCAAAAAATGGAAGCTGCAGCACGATCAAAAGCAAGACGTTCCGTTCCAAAAGCCTGAATTGTTCCCTGATGAAAGGCTGGTTTTCCATACATTTATTCGATATTGATCTTGACATCCGCCGTCAGGGGATGGGAAACACAACACAGTACATAGCCTTCCCGAAGCTCGTTCTCGCTTAATCCCGCATCCTCATCCATTTTTACCTTTCCCGAAATCAGCTTACCCCTGCATGAGGTGCATAATCCGCTTTGACAGGAATAGGGCATATCCACGTCTTCTTCAAGGCCAGCTTCCAGAATTGTTTGTTCGGGGGCAACCTCAAACTGATATTCTTCACCCTCCACGACTACGGTAACTTCCTGGGAAAGGATCAAAGGAGATTCCTGGGTAGCGATAGCTTTTTCCTCCGACCCGGTGGGGGCTATAAAAAAACTTTCCTTGTGAACGGTAGCCCGGTCTACCCCCAGTTCATCCAGGGCTTCCAGGGCGGCTTGCATTATTCCCGTCGGGCCACAGATGAGGTATTTGGTATCGTTGGTTTCCGGACGGGGATGCTGGAGAATGAGTTCCTTTATCCTTTGTGCATCCAGGCGCCCCTTCAATCCGTCCCAACTTTCGCTGGGCTGGGTAAGGTTATTAATGATGCGAAGCCTGTCAGCGTACTTTTCTTTTAATTCGTCCAAAGCCTTACGAAAAATAATCTGCCCTTCAGAACGGCTACAGTAAATCAAAGTAACTCCGGAATGGGGTTCATTAACCAGGACGGACTTTAACAACCCCATGATGGGCGTGATGCCGCTACCCGCCGCAACCATCACATAATGCGTTTTGTTTTTTGAATGAAAATCCAGGATAAAGTGACCCATGGGCTTCATAACCTCGATGGATTTCCCTGGTCTGATCTTATCATTCAAAAAATTGGAAATCACTCCCTCCCTTACCCGCTTGACGGTAATGCCAGGGTATGGATCCACGTAAGGGGAGGTGCAAAGGCTATATGACCTTCTTTCCTGCTTCCCGTCGACATCCAACAGTACTGTCAAATACTGGCCAGGTTTGTATTCCAGGTAAGGTTCAGGCTGTTCAAAATATATGGTAACCGTGTCTTCCGTTTCTTTTACTACTTCTCTTACTTTAAGGGAAAAATAATTCGGTCCTTTTTCCTTTACTTCTTTGCTTTTAAACAAGTTAAACAACATGCGCTATATTATCTTTATCCACCGGTTTGACATGATCAATAAAAGCCTGGTAAACAGTGTACCAAGCCAATAAAATTAATTATAAAACACAAAATCTCCGGCCAGGTTCCTTAACTGACTTTTTTCTATGCGGGAAAATTCCCAAAAATTGCTTTCCCGATGTAGCATTTCAGGTACTTTTTGCGTAATGGTAACGAAGTCTAAAAAATTAAACCAACTAAATAATGCATACAAAAATGAAGAAGAGTAGAATTTCAAATCGCCTGTCGCGTGGGGCGATGATGCTGAGTCTGGCATTCCTGCCATTTCTGACAAGTTGCCTGGATGATGACGATAGCAAACTGGAGTCGGTACCTGTGGCCTATGTTTCGTTTTATCATGGTTCACCATCCACCTCCGGGCTGAGCATAGAAGTGGATAACAGATTGTACAACACCAATTCCTTCAGATACAGTACTTACTTTGACTACGGGAATTTCTATACAGGAGAAAGGACCTTTACCTTTAAGTCGGTAAACGCGGCCAATACCCTGTTGGATACGACGGTTACATTCGAACCCGATATGGCTTATTCTTTCTTTATCAGTGAAGGGGATGAAGGGTTCGTCCCAGTCATCGTGGAGGATGAACTGAAAACGCCTGCCGAGGGAAAAGCCTTGGTACGGTTGGTTCATCTTTCTCCTGATGCGCCTGCTGTAAATCTCCAGATAGAGGGAGAAGAAAATGAGCTGTTTGCGGATCAGGAATACCGGAAAGTGACTGATTTCAAGGAGATCG
>DATGOS010000208.1:0-3762 GCA_035305725.1 Cyclobacteriaceae bacterium | reverse complement strand
CAGGGAAAATTTTGATTTCAAAGGGGTTCCCATTAAAATTACGTACAAAAAGAAATAAGGAAGTTTAAGGAGTAAAAAATCATTGACCAGAATTATCGATGTACTAAAACAGCGGGTACCGGCTGATGCGGTTCAGTATTGTTGGGATTTGTGGCATGAGGATCCTTTCCATTTTTCGCTTACCAGGAGCCGAAAAAGTAAATTAGGAGACTTCCGGTACCGGGCCGACCGGAAGGTTCAACAGGTTACTTTAAACCATGACCTCAACCCCTACCAGTTCCTGATCACCTACATCCACGAAGTGGCCCACTACCGGGCTTTCAAAACTTACGGACCAAACATCAAGCCGCATGGCCCCGAGTGGAAGCGCACGTTCCAAAGCCTCATGTCGCCCGTGCTTTCCGACCTGGTGTTTCCCAAAGACATACTATTACCTCTAAAGCGGTACCTGATCAACCCAAAAGCCAGCACCGCCGCGGATTTATTTCTAGTCCGGGAGATACGAAAGTACGATCCTCAATGTATGGACAAAAAAGTCATCTATTTGAGCGAAATTAAACCCGGCGCTGATTTTACCTTAAGGGGGCGGCAATTCAGAAAAGAAGCTACCAGAAGGACGCGGATTGTGTGTCTTGAGCTGGCATCCGGAAGGAAATACCTTATTTCGGCCAATGCCGAAGTGGACATGGGCCATTGATCGGGACATACGCTCTCTCCTGTTTTAGGAGGAGGGCCGGGGGGGTGGTAAGAAACCAATAACCCAGAAACCCCACTGACCGATAACCACTACACGACACCCATCACCTTTTCGTAAAAAACCTGTAAATCCCCCATCCGCTGATAAGGAGCAGCAGCACCAGGACAGCAAACTGCAAGCCGTCATCCCGTTCCTGCATGGTTTCGACCAGGGATTCTCCAACGACCCCGGTGGCAAAGGCGAGCAGGGACCGGGGAAGCATGCCCCATAGCCCCATCCAAACTACTTTGACTATTCCGGCTTTTAATAAAGCAAAGAGCAAGTTGGACAGCGCAAAGGGAATGACAGGGCTTAAACGCACATAGAAAATCAGTTGCGAAAGATTTCCTTTTTTCTCAGCGATCAGTTGCGCTGCCTTTGGATAAGTATCCAGTAACTGATCCAGGCTGTTTTTGTCCAGCTTCCTGCCCAGGGAATAGCCCATAAGGCTGGCAAGGGTATATCCCGTCACCAGTAACGGGAAATATGCCCATCCAAAGGCAAATCCGGACAACACCGCCAGAAACGTCGTGGGGAGCAATGCGGCGCCCATTAATAACGCACTCGCCGCCACATAGCCTACCATCGTCCACGGGTCAAAAATCGGGACCTGGTCAAGCAATTCCTGCCGGGAATAGAGAAGGTTCAGCGTCAGCAAAGAACCCAGGGAAGGGACTATGGATACCCAGCCCATCGCCCAAAACATTGCGGGATTGTTCCTATACATGGCGCTGAGCCGCTGAAAAATAAGTTTCTTTTTTCCCACGGGGAGCAAAACTAGGAATAAAATTCGGATCCCGATTAAATAAAGTTTCCCCTGTTTAACGAACGGAATACTGATTCTTCCCTGCTGCTTGAACAGCATAAAAAGCAGGATGAAATGGCTTTTTTGTTATTTGAGAATTCCTATATATATTTACGTTACTTAAATTTAATCATTTAGTAACACGAATGTTCTTTCGATTTATTTACGCTAAACGATTCCTGTTATGATCCACCTCGCCTTACCCCATCGGGAATCTCCATAGGAGAGGCACCCGCAGACATTTATCCAACCCGCCATCTGATAAAATATTTTTAGGATAAGTTTAAAATAAGTTGTTTTATCGATGAGGCTGCGTATATTTGCGATGTAGAGCTTTTTTTAGTATTCGAAATGCAGTTTTATTTGTTGAAAAGGAAGACATATTAATAGTAATTGTTGTCGGACCCGAAATAATGGCTTTTCGGCCGCCAAACATGCTATTGTTTTAGTGGATTTTTAATAGTTTACGTTTTGTTTGATTTTGTTTATAAAGTAGGAAATATGATCCGTCTGTATTTTATTTTTGCCTGTTTAGCCTTTATATTTTTGTTCAGCAGTTGTATATCCAACAGAAAACTAATTTACATGCAGGAGTTTCCCAAAGACGCCCCTGCGGTCATTGAGGGGGAACTGGTACCCCATGAAGTGGAAGAGTATCTTTTGCAGCACAATGACATTGTGGACATTACCATTAAGACCACAAGTCCCGAATTAAACGAGATTCTGAGCGTTGGCAATGCCGACAACCAAATTCGGAATTTGAGCGGTGGCGCTTTGGAAGGGGGGGACATATTTTTTCTCAACGGGTTTTCCCTGGATGATGAGGGTATCGTGGAATTGCCCCTGATCGGGGAGATTAGTCTCGTGGGCTTAACGACCAAAGAGGCGAAGCTAGCCATTGAGGAAAAGCTTAAGCAGTACGTGACCAAAGACAATTACTTCGTAAGGGTAAGGCTGGGGGGAATCCGGTACAGCGCCTTGGGTGAATTTAACAATCCGGGCAAGTTCACGCTGCTCCAAAACCGCGTTACCATTTTTGAAGCCATAGCCAATGCCGGGGAGCTGACGCCCGTGGCAAAAAGAAACTGGGTGAATTTGATCAGGCAGTATCCCGAGGGAACGCGCTCTCACAAAATCAACCTGATCAATGACAAACTGATGGCTTCTGAATTTTATTTCATCCGACCAAACGACGTCATCTATGCGGAACCAATGCGGGTAAGGGAGCTTGGGACCGGTACTACCTTTATCCAGACCTTTCAACTGCTGATCTCAGCCGTAACCGTGGCCTTATTGGTGATCAACGCTTCCAAATAAATTGCTATGAAATTATATTCTAACACCCCTGCCGAATACTTTGAGGAATCTCCTGCCAAGGAAGGTTTTAATCTCAAAGAGTTTTTGTTAAAGTATACCAAGTACTGGCCCTATATTTTTCTTTCGGTGATTTTGGCTTTGTCCGCCGCTTATGTGAAGAACCAGTTTACCGCGCCCACCTATAAGACCGAAAGCAAATTTTTGATCAAGGAAAATGACAACAGCCTCGACATACTTGATCTTACGGGCCTCGTGGGAAAAGGGGTGGGAAAACAGGCGCAAAAACTGGCCAATGAATCCATTTTGATGAAATCCAAGCCTTTGGCGGAACAGGTCTTGGGACATCTGGATTTTGATGTGGAATATTATACCGAAGGACCATTTATTAAAACTGAAATTTACAATGCCCGGCCGGTAACCGTCACCCTCGATTGGGACCATACTCAGTTGACTGACGGGTTCCTTAAGTTATCCTGGGCAAATGATCAGTCCTTTCAGGTGGAGCTTGTGGACGATGAGTACTTCCTTGCGGTTCCGGGGCAGGTCAGAAAGGAAAAAGTGGAGAATCCTAAGTTCAAAAATGCCTCATTCGCATTTGGGGATTGGGTGGAATCTGACCTTTTTAAATTTAAGGTAAACTCGCCTGCACCTTCGGGAGCCGGCGAGATCTTTTTGAAATTCAGGGATTTGAAAAGCCTGGTAGCGCAGTATGCCGGTGATAATTTCCAGGTGTTCACCGTTGACGAAACCGCTTCCATCCTGAGTCTTTCACTGATCTGCAACCAGCCGGAAAAAGGACAGCTTTATCTGAACACTTTGATGGAGGTGTATTTGGATAATGAGTTGAAAGACAAAACACTCATCGCCAGCAATACCGTTGATTTTATAGACAGTCAGATTTCGG
>DATGOS010000207.1:0-5592 GCA_035305725.1 Cyclobacteriaceae bacterium | reverse complement strand
TTGCCAAGAAATTCCAATCCCCTGCAACTGGTTGCAGATACCTTTCCGGCAGGTACACTGTCGGGAGCTCCTAAGTACATGGCGATGACGCTCATTGACAAGCTGGAAACGAGTGCCAGGGGATTTTATGGTGGCGCGATTGGCTTTTTGGGATTCAATGGTGATTTCAACCACGCGATCCTGATCCGCTCCTTCGTGTCGGACGGAAACCGGCTTACTTACCAGGCTGGGGCCGGCGTGGTGGCCAAGTCATCCATAGAAAGCGAGCTGCAGGAAGTGAGCAACAAGCTGGAAGCATTGCGGGTGGCACTGAAAAAGGCTGAAGAGGTCTAAATTTTACGAACAGAACAGACAATGAAAATACTGGTACTTGATAATTACGATTCCTTTACCTATAACCTGGTGTATATTGTCCGCGAACTGGGTTTTGGCGCGCAGATGGAAATTTTCAGGAACGATAAAATTTCCGTTGAAGCCGTGGAAAAATACGAAAAAATCCTGCTTTCCCCGGGTCCCGGTCTGCCATGCGACGCGGGAATTATGCCTGCACTTATAAAAAAATACGCACCGTATAAGGATATATTGGGGATATGCCTGGGCAACCAGGCAATAGGAGAGGCCTTTGGCGGAAGCCTGAATAACCTTACCGAAGTGGTCCACGGGGTGGCTTCAGAAGTGAAGATACAAGAAGACGCTTTGTTTCAGGGACTTCCGGAAAAATTCAAAATCGGAAGGTATCACAGTTGGGTGATTGATGAATCCACACTTCCCGAGGAACTCATCATTACGGCCAAAACGCCGGATGGACAGATCATGGGCGTGCGCCACAGCTCATTCAAGGTAAGGGGGCTTCAGTTTCACCCCGAAAGCATATTGACGGAACACGGTCATAAGATAATGGAAAACTGGATCAACGCGTAGTTGGTCTTAGTGCTATTCGGACAGCACGGCAAAATTTGCCAATCAAATTTTTAATGAAATGAAAGAAATACTAAATCAGCTCATCGAGCACAGGACATTAAGCAAGGAACAGGCAAAGGAAGTTTTAAAGAAAATTACGACGGGAGAATTCAACCAGAGTCAGATTGCGGCATTCCTAACCGTTTATTTGATGCGCAGCATTACGGTGGAGGAACTGGGCGGTTTTCGTGAAGCCATGATGGAACTGTGTATCCCTGTAGAAATTGCTGAGTATGAGGCAATAGATCTCTGCGGGACTGGCGGGGACGGAAAGGATACCTTCAATATTTCCACCCTCTCCTCGTTTGTTGTGGCCGCAGCCGGTCAAAACGTGGCCAAGCATGGCAACATCGGCGTATCTTCCATTTGCGGTTCGTCCAACTTGATGGCGCATTTTGGATACAATTTCAGCAACGACATGGATGAGATCAAAAGGAGCCTTGATGACGCCGGATTGTGTTTTCTTCATGCGCCCTTGTTTCATCCGGCCATGAAAAATGTGGGGCCTATCCGAAAAGAACTGGGGGTAAAAACCTTCTTTAACATGTTGGGACCCATTGCGAATCCAAGCCGTCCCAAAAAGCAGATGATCGGTGTTTTCAGTCTGGAACTTACCCGGCTGTATGCCTATCTTTTTCAGAACGATGACACGATGTTCAGTATCATCCATTCCCTGGACGGGTATGACGAAATTTCTCTAACCGGAGATTTCAAGCTGGTCTCCAACCAGGGAGAAAAAATTCTATCTCCTTCCTCGTTGGGGATATCTCCGCTGGATGCTTCTTCCATTAGTGGAGGGACCACCGTTCAGGAATCGGCCAAGATTTTCGAGGACATTTTGAGAGGCAAAGGCACGGCCGCCCAAAATGCGGTGGTAATTGCCAATTCGGCTGCCGCCCTTCAGACAGCCGACCAGCGGTTGACCTTTGCCGAAGCGCTTGAAAAGGCCGAGGACGCCCTGAAAAGTGGAAAAGCCCTGAAAGTTTTTAAGGCATTTTTGACTCCACGGACCTCAGTTTCCCTTTCCTAAAACAGCAATGAACATTCTTGACAAAATAGTAGCGAACAAACAAAAGGAGCTTGCGGAACAGAAAAGTCTGGTGCCTGTAAAGCTTTTGGAAAAAAGCATTTACTATAACAACCGGGTGGTTTCGATGCGGAAGTACGTAACCGATCCGGAGAAGACGGGGATTATCGCGGAGTTTAAAAGAAGATCACCTTCCCAAGGCCTGATCAACGGCACCGCCCAGGTGGAAAGGACCAGTATTGGATATATGAAAGCAGGGGCCTCGGCATTGTCCATCCTCACGGACACCGCTTTTTTCGGAGGTACCAAGGAGGATCTGACCACGGCAAGAAAGTTTAATTTTTGCCCAATCCTCCGGAAGGACTTTATTGTTGACGAATACCAAATCGTGGAAGCCAAGTCCATAGGGGCAGATTGTATACTTTTGATTGCCGCGATATTATCCCCTGAACGTCTAAAAGCCCTGGCCGCATTTGCCCATGAACTGGGTTTGGAGGTGTTGATGGAAGTGCATGATCAGGAGGAACTGGACCGTTCGTTGAATGAGCACCTGGACCTGGTAGGCGTCAACAACAGAAACCTGAAGAACTTTGAGGTATCCCTGGAGACTTCTTATAAACTGGCCGAAAAGATACCTACCGAATTTGTGAAAATATCCGAAAGCGGAATCTCCCAACCCCAAACCCTGGTCGAGTTAAGCCATGCCGGTTTCGATGGCTTCCTGATCGGTGGTAACTTCATGAAATCTAGTTTGCCGCACCAGGCTGCTTATAATTTCATGAATGAATACAGGAGGTTGCGGCAAGAAGAGGACCAAGTAAAACAAAGCCCATGATCATAAAGGTGTGCGGAATGCGTGAGGCGGACAATGTCCGGCAACTGACGGAAGGGGAAGCACCGGACCTGATGGGACTGATATTCTATGAGAAATCACCGCGGTATGTGGACAGAAACAGTGCTGATCTAAATTTCTTCCGGGGGCTCAAAACGCCGAAGGTCGGGGTCTTCGTGGATGCTGAAATTGAAAATATTCTACAAAATATCAATGATTTTGGGCTTGATTATGTTCAACTGCATGGAAGCGAGTCCGTGGCATTCATTCAAAAGCTGAAAAAACTCAGCCGGGTAAGGATCATAAAAGTAGTGAAGGTAGGAGCCGAGATCGACTGGGAGGAGCTGAGGCCTTTTGAACCGCTTGTGGACCTGTTCCTTTTTGATACCCAGACCACCAAATTCGGGGGCTCCGGGGTCCAGTTTGACTGGACTGTTTTGGAAAGTTATCCTTTACAAAAAGGATTCCTCCTTAGCGGTGGCGTGGATGAGGGAAGCGTGGAGGCCATAGAAGCTTTGGCCTCAAAGGTGCCGCTGCTTTTGGGTGTGGATATCAATTCCAGGTTTGAGACATCACCGGGTGTCAAAGATACCGTTAAAGTGCAGCGGTTTTTGAAGATGGTCAGGGGATGACAGCCTCGGCTGCAAGGAAGGAAGAAAAAGGGATCAGTGCATCCGGATTTAGATAAATAACAAGAACTTAGCAAACATACCATGATAGGAGTAGACGATAAAGGATTTTACGGGCAATTTGGTGGCGCTTATATTCCTGAGATGCTGTATCCCAACATTGAGGAACTGCGGGACAATTACCTCTCCATTACCGAGTCGGAGGATTTTAAGCAGGAATTTCAGCTTTTGTTGAAGGACTATGTGGGCCGGCCGACGCCCCTTTATCTGGCCAAAAGGCTTTCTTTGGAATTTGGCGCCAAGATCTATTTGAAGCGGGAAGATTTGTGCCATACAGGTGCCCATAAGATCAACAATACCATCGGTCAAATATTGCTGGCAAGAAGACTGGGCAAGCAAAGAATTATCGCGGAGACGGGGGCGGGGCAGCATGGGGTAGCCACGGCCACGGTATGTGCGCTGATGGGCATGGAGTGTACGGTATATATGGGCGCGCTGGATATGGAGCGGCAAAAACCCAATGTGGAAAGGATGAAGATCCTTGGCGCCGAGGTTGTTCCGGCTATTTCCGGCAGCAAAACCTTAAAAGACGCTACGAATGAGGCCATGAGACAATGGATAAACAATCCGGTGGATACCCATTACATTATCGGGTCCGTGGTAGGACCTCATCCCTATCCGGAAATGGTTGCCAGATTTCAGTCCGTCATCGGCAAAGAAATCCAGTCCCAGTTGTTGGAAAAAGAGGGAAGGGCAAATCCTGACCTGATCATAGCCTGTGTGGGAGGAGGAAGCAACGCCGCGGGAGCCTTTTTCCCTTATTACGACAACAAAGAGGTGAGATTGATAGGCGTTGAAGCCGCAGGCCTGGGTGTCAAGTCAGGAAAATCTGCTGCTACCACCGTTTTAGGCAAGCCGGGCATCCTTCATGGGAGCAAAACCCTGCTGATGCAAACGGAGGACGGGCAGGTCACTGAGCCGCATTCCATTTCCGCAGGTTTGGATTATCCCGGCATAGGACCGGTGCATGCACATCTTTTCGATGTGGGTAGGGCCGAATTTGTATCGGTTGAAGATGAAGACGCAATGAAGGCGGGGATTGCCTTAAGCCGTTTGGAAGGCATTATTCCTGCCATAGAATCAGCCCACGCCCTGGCTTCACTCCACAAGATCACTTATAAAAAAGATGATGTTATCGTGGTTAACCTTTCGGGAAGGGGAGACAAAGACCTCGATACTTATATCAGGTGGGGAGGGTATTGATGGTGTATTGATGAGGGAGTACTTTGTACCAGGTACAAGGTACTAGATACAAAGTATAAAGTATTAGGTACGAGGTGTCTAGTGTATGTAGATGGTAGAGACGAAGTACAGCATACTGTTAACGTGCCCACGGTAAATAACTCAATAACCCAATAACCCAATAACCCAATAACTTAATAAACCTGATAACCAAGTAAATTCCATATTAAGACCTCCAATAAATTTCAGACAATCAATGAACCGGATCGACAAACTTTTTAAGGAGAAATCAAATAATATTTTATCGATTTATTTTACGGCGGGGTATCCCAAACTGAATGACACCTTGCCCATTATGAAAGCCGTGGAAGAGGCTGGGGCGGATATTATCGAGATCGGCGTGCCTTATTCCGACCCTGTAGCGGACGGGCCGACCATTCAGGAAAGCAACAAGCAGGCACTGGACAACGGCATGACGATGAAGCTCCTTTTTTCCCAAATCCAGGATATGCGGAAGGAAATAAACATTCCTGTTATTCTTATGGGTTACCTGAATCCCATTATCCAGTTTGGCATGGAAGCGTTTTGCAAAAAATGCAAGGACGTCGGCGTCGACGGGATTATTGTCCCTGATCTGCCTATGCGACAGTACCTGGATGAATACAAGGAGCTGTTTGATGCGTATGACTTGCGCAATACTTTCTTGATCTCTCCTCAGACCAGTGAAAAGAGGATCAGGGAAATTGATGAGTTTTCCGACGGATTTATCTACATGGTTTCTTCACATAGCATTACTGGGGCCAAATCAGGGATAACCGAGGAACAGATCCAATATTTTAAAGCTGTTGAGGGGATGGGATTAAAAAGCCCAAGGCTGATCGGCTTCGGTATTTCTGATCATG
>DATGOS010000206.1:0-8005 GCA_035305725.1 Cyclobacteriaceae bacterium | reverse complement strand
TGATGTCATCAAAAAACTGCAGCGGGAATCCTGGAAAATAATCGCCCTGGAACAGGCAAACCACAGCATACCTTTACACCGGTTCAATGTCGAGACCGGAAAAAAACACGCATTGGTGTTCGGCAATGAGGTGTTTGGGGTGGAAGAAGAGGTGTTGTTGGCCAGTGATGAGGTGGTAGAAATCCCTCAGATAGGGACCAAACATTCCTTCAATATTTCTGTTTCCATCGGAATATGTCTTTGGGATTTTGTAAATAAAATGGGAATTTTTGCATCGGAGGAAGGCTGAGGAGGCAAAAAAAATTTTATTTCTTCGATATCTTTCTTTAAATTATCAATAATTTTTAATACTCCGATTCTTCTTATGAAAAATCAATTGTTGGGATTGCTTTTCCTCGGCTTTATTGCCTGTGATGAAAATCGGAAGGAAGAGGCGGCTGATCAGGCAACATTCATCGTGACGGTAATGGATACCCTGGTTATCGATCCCGGGAACGAGATTCTGTATCTTCAATATTATCTAATTCAGTCACAAACGGATCCCGATAGCCGCTATCTTTACAACTACAACCGAGGGGACAACGCCCTGGAGGTCATTGATCTGGACTCATTAAGGCTGGACAAAAAGATCCGGTTTGATAAAGAAGGGCCTAACGGAACAGGAGGGTATATTCAACATGTGCACTATAATGGTGGGAATAAGATCCTATTGGCCGAATTCCATCAGATAAGCTTGTTCAACACCAAGGCGGAAAAAGTTTTTCAGTTAAATATTGTAGGTCAAAAATTTGAAGGGGATACATTAAATGAAAATGAATCATTGGTCACCGGAGGTTTGTTGGATGAAGAGGAAAACTATTGTATAACCACCTATGAACAAGGATTTGGGGTGCCTTTGGGTATTGCCAAGGTTCATATCCAGGACAAGACGCTCAAAAAAATCCCAATCCCCGGGCTGAAGGATTTGGCGAAATTCCGGGTTTCTTTTTCTGATGGACAAAGCAAGTCCGCTTCTTATCCAGGTGTCAATCTACAACTCCTCAATGGGAAAGTACTTGTCTCCAATTCAGCAGTCAATGAATTGTATACCTATGATGTACGGACTGATTCACTGGTTCATTATTTGTTCAAAAGCCGGATAATGGCCGATCGACAAAAGGAAAACCCGCGTACACGAGTACACTCCCAGGAAGAGCTGAATCAGGTTGCCAGGGAAAGGGCAAAAGACGTCTCTTTTAACCGGTTCGTTTACGACATTCAAAACAAGCGGTACTATCGCTTCTCCCAAAAATTTGAAAAAGAAACCCCTGAAGAAAATATATTTAGTCCAGTGCTTACCGTTTTTGATGATTCCTTGAACCAAATCTTTGAAACGGACAAACTACCGATTGAAAAGACGTTCTGGAAATATTTTGTCAAGGACGGCAAATTGTACCTTTATGAAAATATAGAGGACGAGATGGGTTTCATTGTATTGGAAATCGAGAAGATTTGATCGTTGAATGGCCGACGCACCTCGACTTATAGCACACAGATGACGCAGTTTTTTATGATCCACGCAGATCTTGCCGGTCATTATCCGTTTTTCTCCCTATTGCAGCCAATACCGCGACGTTGCGCAAAGGTATCGCAAAACTCCAACATTGCGGCCCTTTGCTCCTCCGCGGAACTTTGCGGTACAACCAGAACGGCAAGGGTAGATGAATAGGACAATGCCAAACGAAGGCCTGCCGGTAGATCCCCCGTTATAATTCTACAACCAAGCCTACCACGCTATAGTGTACCAGAGCGAAATTATAAACCTCCTCGCTGTCCGCACCTCCCTCCAGCATCCGGTATCCTACTTTAAGGCCCAGCCTTTCGGCCAGGGGTATGCTTGCACCGAGAAACAGGTCAAACGCCCTGCCCTGGCTGCTCGCCAGTCCATCTCCCTCAAAATACAACTTACCCTGGCCTATTCCGTATTCGGCGTACAAATGCAACAGGGGAACAGGCCCCACATTGTCGTTGCTGTCCGACAGGCCGGCTTCATTTTCCAACTGCACTTTCGCATCCCTGATTTTGCCCGTCAAGCCTACGCCCAACACCCAACGGTCGGTTTGAACAACATCCCGGCGATAAGTCAAGCGATAGCTGTTGAATTTATAGGTTCCTTTCGTAAAATCACCTGCCGGAAACAGGGTTTTCTGAAATTGAACGGGACGGGAAAAACTCCCTTCGTAATTTACCCGTAAGGGTGCCCAGAGCACGGACACATGGTTTTTTTCACCAAAAGTATAACCTATCCTCACCCTCACCGGAATGACGGGACCCTGAACATCAAATTCTTCATTAAAGTCGAATAAGGTTCCGCTTCCGTTGAAAATCCTGACATCATTATTGGCGGGAAAAGCCAGGCCGGTTTCGGCATCAATCGTCCATTGGCCATAAGCGTGGGGCAGGAAAACAAATCCAAAATAAAGAAAGAAAAAAGCGAAAATAATTTTTATAGGCTGATTCATCATATAAACAATTTGGTAGCACAAAAATCAGTGAACGTTAATTCAATTTTTATGCCTGTTTATACAAGAACCCATGCAGCGCAGCGGACAGCAATCCCGGTCTGCTTTTCTTCACCACTTGAAGAACAACCTAAGCAATGCGGTTTTCTGGGTTTACTGATAAGCCTGGATTTGCTCTAAACGCCTGATCAGCTCCAGCAAATCTTCATTTTCGTGATGTGCCGAAAGCACAATCCTGTCCAAGGGAGCATCGTCGGGGCTGGGATAGGGAAAGGATGAAATCAGGATATTTTTAGCCATCAGTTGTTGCGCCCATCCGGTGTGATGAAAGGTAGCTACGGGAAAATTATCCAGATACCGTATACCCGGAAAACCCTGAAGGCGGGAAAAGAAAAAAGCCATGTTTTTTTGAAGCGTCCGTTGCTGGGTTTCATATAGTCCTTGCGCCGCCAAAAACGCTTTGCAGGGACCCGGAGCGGGGGGAGAGGCTCCGATAAAAATAGGGTTGGAAGCAATTTTTTCCATAAAAGAGGCGGGACCCAAGACCACGCCTGCCGGAATGCCCAAGGCCTTGCCCAGCGAACCGGAGATGACCAGATGTAGCGGCAAATCCTTCCATTGCGCATAGGTCCCATAGATGCCTTTTCCGATAAGACCAAAGGCGTGGCTGTCGTCCAGCAACAGGTAATAGGTATTCTTTTGGGACAGTTCCCGCACCCAATTATATGAATGAATCGCCGGGGTCAAGGGATCCAGGGCGTTGGCAAAAATAGCCACGGTCCTGCCCGAAAACCGGTGGCTTTCCTCCACACACCGCTCCGCAAACTGCCCAAAGCCCGTGAAGTTATCCCTTTTTATACCCTGGGGAAGGATGGCAGGGTGGGTATCCGGCGCCACCCAAATTTCGCCCGCCATATCTGAAAGCACTGCGGCCGTCAAATAGCCCGCCAGAAACCCGCTGCTCATCACCAAAGCATTTTCGGCTTCGGCCTTTTCGGCAAAAAACGACTCCATTTCCTCGTAGACGGTTAACCGAACATTGTTGCCACGGCTGGCGCCATAGTTCGGACCATACTGGTGTATTCCTTCGACGACCATATTTTCAAACTCCGGCAATGTACCCATACCCAGGTAAGCGGTACCGCTAAAATGAAGGTGGGCTTGGCCGGCACATTGGATTTTGCGGCCGACTTTAGTGGAAATGGGAAAAATATTCATGCTCAGTCTCGGGGTGCTTTATAACAAGGTCGCTCCAATGCCATTTCCTTCCGGAAAGGTGACCTTACCCGGCTCAATAACCACGCCTTGGGCAATGTCCTGTGCAAGCAACATGGCTCCGTCCATATCCACATAGTCCAGCAAGGGGGCAATATGGGCAATGGCGGTAATTCCTACAGAAGATTCTGTCATGCAGCCGACCATGGTTTTCATGCCCAGGGCTTTTGCTTCCTTCAGCATTCTGAGCCCGGGGGTTATCCCGCCGGCCTTCACCAGTTTCACGTTGATGCCGTGAAACAAGCCATGGCATTTCTTTACATCGGATTCCACGATGCAGCTTTCATCCGCGATCACGGGCAGCTTGCTGTATTTATACACTTCTTTCATTCCCTCCAGGTCATCCTTTCCCAGCGGCTGCTCCATAAATTCCACGCCCAGCCCGGCCAGTTCTTCGGAATACCTGATTGCCTGCTCTGCCGTCCAGGCGCAGTTGGCATCAATCCTGAACACCGCCGGGGTATGTCGCCGCAGTTCCCGGATGATGTCCAAATCATGATCTGTACCCAGTTTTATTTTATAGATGGGCCAGTCCAGTTCCTTAATTTTTTCCACCATTTTTGGAACCGGGGCAATGCCGATGGTAAAATTGGTTGTCGGAATATCCCTGGGATCCAGCTTCAAAAATTGGTACAGCTTCTTTCCTTGTCTTTTTGCATAAATGTCCCAGGCAGCCATATCCAGCGCACAATGGGCAAAAGGATTGGCTATAAAAGCCGTTTGCGTCTGCGCCCAAAGCTCCTCCGGAGAATCCCAGCGTCCTTCCTCCACTGTTTCTCTTGCGGCTTGCAGGGAAGCGAGTATATTGTCCACATCCATACCGTAAAAAGGATTGGTGGTACATTCTCCCAAGCCGAAATGCTTATCATCCTCCAACTGCACAATTACCGTTTCCTGGGTATCACGGCTTTGGTGTGCGATGGTAAAGGTGTGTTTTAAAGGAAGCTCTTTTACAAAAATCTTTAGTTTCATGTATTCGTGAATTTTAGGCCCACCACCTGTCTCCAATTAATGGTTTACTGTTGACCATTTTGATTTAGCCAACGAAGTAAAGAAACGGCCCGTGGATCAGTAGCTAAATATAGATGTTGTTTTATTTTATATCCGGTATTTATTGATCTATTTTATATCATTGGTTGAAAAGGAGGAGGGAACTGCGCCATTAGAAACTTTATTAGAATATTGCGTATATTAAAAGAAAAAACGAAAAGTAATCCGCGCATAATTATGAAATCATATCGTTTTATAACTACTATATCGGAAAAAGGAATCATTCAAATTCCTTTTACGCCATCTCTCTTTAACAAAGAAGTTGAAATAATCATTGTCCCAAAACCTGCAAAAAGCAAGAGAAAATCAAAGGCAAAAGACTTTGTAGAAAAATGGGCTGGGTTCTTACGGGATGATAATATTGATGATGCTAAATACGAATATCTTTCTGAAAAATATAAATGAAAAAACAATAATTACACGAAACACATTAGATTTTTCTGACGTGGCTCTTGAAATTATAACGCCACAAGAATTTGTTGAAAACCAGCGATAAAAATATTGGGGTATCCACGCATACCCATAAAAAAGGAATAGTTGGAAAAACGGTTTATTACATGCCATCATGCACCACAAACCATTATTTTTTGTAGGCTCCTACTTTATTTTTCCGCTGGCTTTGCTCATTTCTTCCTGCCAGACCATTCCCGCATCCATGCCCTTCCTTCAGGCAAATGATTTGGAGAATGCTTATGAACAATATCACGAAACTTCCCTGACCCACCGCCGTTTCCGGCACGCCGATATTATCCCTTTGTTAAATAACCGAAAAGTGGTTTTTACCGTGGAAGAAATCGGTCAATCCGTGCAGGGGAGAGGGATTTTTCAGTTAACCTATGGAAAAGGCCCGCTTAGGGTGATGCTGTGGTCACAGATGCACGGCAATGAAAGCACCGCGACCATGGCCCTTTTCGATTTGTTCAATTTCCTAGAAGGAAACCATGACTGTTATGATACACTAAGAAACCTGATCCGGGAAAAACTGCACATCCTGTTCATCCCAATGCTCAACCCGGACGGCGCGGAGGTTTTTCAGCGGCGCAACGCGCTGGACATCGACATCAACCGGGATGCCATTCAGACGGCCAGCCCGGAGGCTGCTACGTTAAAAACCGCCCGGGAACGCTTCCAGCCCGCCTTTGGATTTAATCTCCATGACCAGCAGATTTACTACAACGTATCAGGTACTGCTAAGCCCGCGACCATTTCCGTCCTTGCCCCCGCCTATAACGAACCGCGGGAGATCAATAAGGTCCGGACGCGTAGCATGCAGTTGGCCGTAGGCATGAACAGGCTGGTTCAACAGTTAATCCCAGGCCATGTGGGTAAATATGATGATACTTTTGAACCCAGGGCCTTTGGCGACAATTTTCAAAAATGGGGAACCAGCACCGTATTGGTGGAGTCGGGCGGATTCCCCGATGATCCCGAAAAGCAGTTTATCCGGAAGTTAAACTTTATGCTGATCCTGAATGCCCTGTATGAACTGGCCACCGGCGCCTATGCGCAGCATGATCTGAAGGAATATGAGGCAATTCCGGACAATGATTCGAAACTGGTGGACCTGCTTATCCGTGGCATAAGCATCGATCAGCAGGGCAAAAAATACAACATGGACCTGGGCATCAAAAAAACGGAAAAAGAAAACGACGATGGATTTGACATTGCCGCTGCCGTCTCGGATCTGGGTGACCTTTCCGTTTTTTATGGCTATGAGGAAATTGACGCGCATGGCCTGGAATTTAAAACCGGGAATATCTGGAAAGGCAGGTTTAATAGGGTGGAGGAGGTATCCTGGGACAAGGCCTGGGATTTGTTGAAACAGGGCTACATGGCCATCAGGGTGGCCCATCAGCCAGATACTGCGCACCGGCTGCCCCTGGTCGTGGTAAAGGAGGAGAGGGACTTCAAATCCGGCTTTAAAATCGGCCAGCCGGCTAATTTTTATCTGACCCGGGGCGATGAACTGGTGTACGCAGTGGTCAACGGAAATTTGATCAATCTAGAAGGGCGGTAGAAGGTGAACCGAAAGGAGCGCAAAGAATCTGCAAGGGACACAACGGGATTTTTCAAGTCACCGACAAACCTTAAACATGCGCGGCATCAAAACTGAAGCTTTTTCCCCCGTCTTCTTTTAAAGCTTCCCTTCTTCCGCTTGGTGTTGGCGTAAAAATTATAAAAAAAGTTAATGGCCAAAACCGTAACCGTAATCGGCGTAAACAGGGAAGGAAGCATTGATTTAATGCCCAATAGGATGATCAGGCCGGCGATCAGGCCTATTTTGAACTGGGTATGGCTTTCCGGATAAGCTTTGGCCACCAGCGCCAGGCCAACCGCTTCCATAATGGCGATGGCAATGATCAGTACCGTCAGCACTTGGTGCAGGGAGGCATCCCCTGCATAAAAATACCAGGCCGCCAGTCCAAAAGCCGCCGCCAAACTTAAAGTCTGCACCGAGGCGTTAATTTTTTCTTTCATGAAAGGAAAATAAGGATTTTGTCCGGCTTTTCCAATTTTGCTGCGCCCCTTTAAATCAAAGTTTTCTTTTTATAAAATCCGTCATCAGGGAATACAAATGCCAGGTGGTATTCCCTCCATAGATCCCGTGGTTTCTGTTGGGGTAATAAAAGGTTTCAAACTGTTTGTCTGCCTGGATAAGCGCATCGACCAGGTCCACGGTATTTTGGAAATGCACATTGTCATCACCGGTGCCATGGATTACCAGAAAATCACCCTTCAGCTTCCTGACATGGGTAAGAGGGCTATTCTCATCATATCCCAGGGGATTTTGTTGGGGCGATTGCAAATAGCGTTCGGTATAGATGGTGTCATAGTATCGCCAGGTGGTGACGGGAGCCACCGCGATCGCTGATTTAAATATGTCACTTCCTTTCATGATCGCCAGCGAGGACATGTACCCCCCATACGACCAGCCCCAGATGCCAATCCGTTCAGGGTCTACAAATGGCAAGCCTGCGAGATATTCCGCGCCGGCAATCTGGTCTTCGGTTTCGAGTTTGCCCAGGTTGGCATAAGTCTGGTGTTTAAACGCTTTCCCCCTTCCCCCGGTACCGCGGTTGTCGATGGAAACAATGAGGTATCCTTCCGCAGCCAAATGCTGGTGCCAAAAGTCCCTCAGGCCTCCCCAGGCATTCAGCACGGTTTGGTAGCCGGGCCCG
>DATGOS010000205.1:0-2425 GCA_035305725.1 Cyclobacteriaceae bacterium | reverse complement strand
CCATACTTGCCGGAATCACCGGTTCGGCATCCGGCGGACTCAGCATCGCTTTGGCCGCCATGCATGAAACGTATCTCGCACAGGCAGCCCAGCTTGGCATTCCAAATGAAGTGCTGCACAGGGTGGCGTCCATGGCCAGCGGGGGGATGGATACTCTGCCGCACAACGGTGCCATCATCACCCTGCTGGTAGTGACCGGCCTCACCCATCGGCAGTCCTATAAGGATATCTTCGTCTTGACCCTCTTAAAAACCGCAGGGGTATTCTTTATAATCGCCTTGTACTATTTGTTTGGAATTGTATAATCGGGAGCCTCTAACTTTTTAGACAGGCTCTTCTAATCCCCCGCATCCAGGATTTGCTTACGATCGGCGGGGATCCGAGCCCGCAGCCCCCGCCTCATCAACTTATTGGAAGCCGTTCTGGGTAATTCACCTATGAGCCTAACCTCGGCAATCTTAAAAAAGGGATTTAGCCGGGTGTTGATCAAATTTTGCAGTTCCTGCTTCAATGCCGGAATATCCTCGATTTCCCTGGCGGGGACCGCAAAAACAACCAGTTTTTCAAGCCCGTCTTTTTCTAAAACCGAAACGGCCGCCGTTTCGAAAACAGCTTCATGCCGGTTTAGCGTCTCCTCTATTTCCACTGCGCTGATTTTGATCCCTCCCAGATTCATGACATCGTCCGTTCGGCCTACACTTTTGTAAAAAGTCATGCCGGCATAATGAATGACTTCAAAGGCGTCACCATGTCTTCTTAACGTTTCCCCTTTGGGACCTTTCGGCACCCCTTCATAATATTCCTGATGATGGTCTTTGTTCAGTAACTTTTGTGAAATGCCCACCGCAGGGGGAACAATAAAGGTCTCGCCCACCTCACGGTCACCGGCTACTTTCCCGTCCGGTTTTATCAGGTAAAAATCAAGGCCAAGGGTGGGGGTGGTGAAAAGGGTCGGAGAAACGGGCTGCAATACCGTGCCGGTGATATAGCCGCCCCCAATCTCCGTACCCCCACAATACTCTATCAGGGGCGCTTGAAAATCAGCAAGCGCCATAAGGTAAAAATAATCCGCTGCATTGGAAGGTTCGCCTGTGGACGTGAACAGACGAATGGACCAGTCCGCTTTCAGGTGAAAATTATGCTTTTTCCAGGCCCTTACGATGGAAGGCACAGTACCCAAAATGGTAGTTCCGCTGTCTCTCAGAAAGTCACAATAGCGCGCACAAGTCGGTGCCCCCGCAAAAATAGACACGGTGGCCCTGTTGAGGAGTCCGGCAAAAATCAGCCAGGGCGCCATCATCCAGCCCATTCCCGTAGTCCAGGTAACCACATCATTTTCCCGGATATCCTGATGAAAATAACCGTCTGCCGCACATTTGACCGGGGTTAATTGGGTAAAAGGAATTGCTTTGGGTTCTTTTGTCGTTCCGGATGAAAAAAGAATGTTAATGTTGGAATCCGGTTCGGAATAGTGGTAACCCCGGACGGGCGCACTGTCTAACAGTTCCTGATAAAGGATATCCGTGGCCCGAAGACTGGACGGCGCTCCAAAAACGATGGCCGGAATATCCGTGGCCTCCCTGACTTTTTCGTACACGTTTAGCTGTTTGCCTCCATAAATGTATCCGGCACTGGCCAGTACTGCTTTGGCTTTGCTGATGGCTATCCTTTTTTTCAGTTCCTCCGCAGAGAAGCTGTCGGCTACGGAAACCGGCACGAGCCCCAGTTTGATCAGCGCCAGATAACCTATAATGGCCTCTGAGGACAACGGTGCATATATGACCACCGCATCACCCGGTTTGAATCCCAATCCGGAGAGGCCGCCAGCAAATCGCTCCACCTTTTCCCGGAGCTGCCTGTAGGTAATCTTTATCAATTCAGGGCCGTTTTCGCTGCCCTCAATGATCGCCGTCTGGGAGTCATTTCCCTGAAAACAACTTTCTACAATATTCATGGAAGCACCGGAAAACCAGGAGGGGTCTTCAATACCGTTTTGCAATTCCAGCACTTTTTCGTATTCTTTTTTGAACTTTATGCTTAGCTTTTTTACCGCATAATCCCAAAACGCTGCCCGGTTTTCAGCCGCCCAACTGAATAATTGCTGATAATTTTCAAATCCAAGTTGCTTAATGCTTTGTCCCAGATTGGTGTTTTGGGCGCTATCTGGATCCGGCCGCCAGGCAATGGGAACAGGCTCGCCGTCAAAAATTTCGCAGTATTTGTTGTAGACTTGCTGGAGGTTTTCACGGCGGTAGCTTTTTGCCGCTGCCTGCCATTCCCGGTATTTGGAATCAAAAGCTTGCATAAGGTATTTTATGTTTCTTAATTCAATAATATTGTGGTTGTTTCTAACTGCCGCTGTCACTCCTTTGGACAGCTTCACCGTCATCAAGGCGCCTCGTCTATCCCTGCTTCGCGGGGATTA
>DATGOS010000204.1:0-6603 GCA_035305725.1 Cyclobacteriaceae bacterium | reverse complement strand
TCGGCAAGTTAGGTCTGGATAGCTTGATGCTCAAGCACTTCACTACACAATTTATCACACACCACATAAGATTCATTATATTCATCATTCATAATTCATCACTCATCACTCATCAAGCCGTTGCCTTCACCGGAACGCTTTTTCGATTTTTCTTCTTTTTCAGTTTGTTCAGCCAGATAATCGTCCCGGTAACGGGCAGGCTGGTGGCAATAAGACAGGCGATGAAGTACAATAGTTTGCTAAACGGGCCATAAATGTTTCCGATATGCAAAGCCTTGATGGAACCTGCTACCCGTTCGTTGAACGGCTTGTCCCTGAATATTTCCGTATCAATCACGGCTGAGGTAGCCGCGTCAAGAGACACCTTGTCACTGGCTGCAGGTGCAAAAAATCCGGTCTTGTTTTTACTGATTTCCAAAGGAGATTTTCCGTCGTTGGGAAAACTGACCCTATAATCCCCCTCGTAGGGAAGAACGTCATCAGCAGCGGACAGATATGTGGACACCGGCAAGAGGATGGCGGGGCTGGCCGCTTCCTCTTTTTCCGGAGCGGTGCCTCCTTTACCGGATCCGGATCGGTCTTGACGGGCCGGGGCCTCTTTATAGGTACCCAGGGTTTTTTGAAGGCCTGTTCTATACCAGGGAAAGGACCATTGGGGTCCCGTCACACCCATCAGAAAGAGGATGATCAGCGAATAAAACGCCAGGGAGTTGTGGAGGTCATGGTTTGTTCTCTTCCAGTTTCCGCCCCACTTGATCTTCAGGCCCTGTTTCCAGTTTTTAATCCGTTGGGGAAACCAAATAATCATGCCCGTGATCACCCCTAGGGTAAATAAGATCGTGGCCGTGCCGGTAATGTAACTTCCCAGCGTTCTGTTGGGAAGCTCGCCAATGAGCGGTTCTTCTATCCTGTCCAGTAGCAGCCAGCGGTGAAGACTGAACATGGAACGCATAAATTCAGCGGTGGCGGTTTTCTCCAGCGAAGTGCCGGTGATGTCGCCGGTATAGGGATTGACAAAGTAGGATGTACCGAACCTGCTTTTGTCTCCCTCTTTGCGGACGGTCACCTGATAGGTCCTTGCCAGGTCATGTGGAATGGTGATGGCCGTGACCTTGCCTTCTGAATGCGCATTGACGCCTGCAATAATAGTTTCAGCTGAAATCCTTTCGGCACTGTCGGGAACCTCTACTTTATATAGATGGGGAGCCGCCCATTCCTGAAGTTCCGTATTATAGGTGTATATAGTTCCGCTTAGACACACCACGATGATAATCAAGCCACTTCCCAGGCCAAGCCATAAATGAACGTCATTAAAAAACTTACGCGTTTTTTGCCAGGTGGTTTTTTGTTTCACTGATTTGGACATAGATGTTTCGTATAATCCGAAGCCCCAAATCGGAAGTCCGGGTTTTTATTTTTTATTTTCTAGTTTGAAGCCTTTCAGGCGTCCGTCTACGGCCATTTTCAGCGGGAAGGCTGTGGTCCGTGAGCTTGTTGGCTGTGGACCCTTTCGTGGGATCCTTGTTCATTGTTTATTCTCTGCTCTTTTGTCAACCAAACTACTGGTCCCACCAAACCCTGGCTTCGGTGATAAGATCGTTACCCTGCTTGGACGCTTCTTCATTGTTGGTCATTCTTTCCGTCTCCGGATACATCAACCGTAAAGGCCGCGCATCAGCCGTAGGTGCCTGTAGGGAATTGGGAATGGCAGGGATTCCTAACCTTCTGAAGTCATTCCAGGCTTCAATACTGCTGATACTGTTGAGGGCCAGCCATTTTTGCTCCACAATCCGCTGGACAGAGTTGTCAAAAACTACTGAAGGCTGCGCGAGATACTCTTGAAATGCATTCGCATCCAATTCCATGTACTGAAATGA
This sequence comes from Cyclobacteriaceae bacterium, assembly GCA_035305725.1. GTDB lineage: Bacteria > Bacteroidota > Bacteroidia > Cytophagales > Cyclobacteriaceae > DATGMS01. The sequence goes on along the minus strand of DATGOS010000204.1, from coordinate 4,726 downwards.
CTCCCGTATGGCCTGGGCATAAAGGTCTTTGGCGGCCGCGGGCAACCATCCCCGTTGTGCCGCCTCCGCCTGTAGAAACAGACTTTCAAAAGCCCCCATTAATACTGAAGGTTGGGTGGCGCTTTTAAGCAATCCCGCAGGTTGGCCATTGTTTTCTACCGGTCCCTTAAAGGTGGATGTCACTGCCCTCCCATAGAGGTCGTGGTTTACCACTGGATCACCAAACCTTACCCCGTTGTAGTTACCGTTGACGGCCACGTACAGTTGGGACAGCCGGGGATCATTCCTTTCCGCATACTGTTCGATGGCAAAAACTGTGGGTCTGATATCCTGAAAATTGGCAGTTACTGCCCCTTCTACGTTTCGGTAGTAGTTTTCCCAAAAGGGGTTCAGTTTTGAAGTTGTGTTGAGATATCCCGGCTGCACAAAGGCGTTTTCGCCGGCAGCCAGAAATCCGCTACCTTCTTTTAGGATTTCTGCAATTTCCGCCTGGATATAGCCAGCATTGGCTACCTCGCTTTGTCTGATAAGTGCCCGAAGTTTGATGGTGTTCCCAAACTTCGCCCATAAGGTCCGGTCTCCGCCAAACACAATATCGTCATTTCCCGCTTCCGTGCCGGCCGGTGCGTTTTTTACATCCCCGATGCCGTCGGTGATGAGTCGGATGGATTTTTCATATACCAGTTGGCCAGCCTCATACCGCGGGGTGGAAAACTCCGTGCCCTGAAGTGCATCATCAAAAGGGATGTTGTTGTAGATGTCCACCAATCTTAAAAAATGCCAGCCCTGCATGATTTTGGACAGCCCCTGGTAAAACAGCGCCCCTTCCTCTTCCGCCTGTTCTTTGATCAACTGGTAATAGAGCAAATTGGTGTAGCTGGTTTCCCAGACCGGATAGCCATCCCTGACGTCCCGCATCCCGGCACCGTTGTAGTTTTTTTGGTTAAAAAACATGTTGATCCCCTCGCTGGTCGTTCCCCAGTATCCTCCCCACAGGGCGCCCAACTGGTTGAGTTGTCCCGTTTCCTGGTTGGCCGTCGCCACCAGGGCTGCCGGAAGCTTGGTGTTTAGTTCGAGGTTGCCGGACACCGGAGCGTTGGGATTGTTATTGACGTCCAGAAAATCCGAACAGGAATAGATCAGCAGGGAGACTAGGAAAGCGCTTAATAAATTTTTTGTAGTCATTTTTTGGAAAAATTTTCAGGTCTGGGTTTTTTATTGGCTCAAAAAGCCAGATTTACATGAAAACCATAGGTCCTGTAAGGAGGGACCATCCGAAAGCTTATATACCCGTCGGTAGAATTGTAAAGATACTCGGGATCTCCATGGTCATTGTCCGCATGGCGGATGATGAACAGATTGGTTCCCACCAGCCCGATGGAAGCCTCCTTGACGAATTTTTGCCTTTTCAAAACAGCGGCAGGGAAGGTATACGAAACACTAAGTTCCCGGAGCTTAAGGAAGTCTGATTTGGCGGCTGTGTTGCTTTGGATTTTCCCTTCAAAATCCCAAAAGGCCTTGTCACCCGGGGACAGTACCGTCGTATTGGGAACAAACGTGCCGTCAGCTTGCTTTATTACGGAATTGGGGTAAATAAAAGGTTGCCGGTCAAAGGCCACCGTGTTTGGATGGGTACCGGCCGTATATTGCCTCGGGATGATTTCCGAATACAACCAGCCTCCGAGGCGGCTGTCAAACTGGGCAGCGATGCTCAGACCTTTGTACTGATATACGGAACTTAATCCCATCTGATAGCGAGGTACCATGGTGCCCAGATGCGTTTCTGCATCGGCCAGGACCGGATAGCCTGTTTCCTCATTGATCACTATCCTTCCATTAGGATCTTTTTTGTAATCACTTACCATCAAACTGGGATACGCCTGGCCTACATTGGCGTAGGACTGACGGAATATATTGTAGGAATCGCCCTCATACAACTCCCTGACCTTGTTTTTGGTATGGGAAAAGGTAAAACCAAGGTTCCATTTTGCATCTCTGGTAGAGATGATGTCGCTGTTGACGTACAATTCTATGATATTATTGGTCAGCCTGCCCGCGTTTACAATGGCAGTACTATAACCGGTTGCTCTGGATGTCGTGGCATTGAAGATCTGTCCTTCGGAGTCTGAGAAAATATAGCTCCCTTCAAAGTGCAGGCTGTGGTCCAAAAAGCTCAATTGGGTACCGATTTCATAAGAGGTAACAAATTCGGGCTTGATGTCCGGATTGGGATAAGCACTGCTGGGGGTGAACCCCACAAGATTGCCAAAGGGAAACCCGTTGATCTGGCTATAGGGGTTGTTCAGTTTGTAAGGATCAAGGGTGACGTTCCCTGTTTTGTTCCAGGAGGCAAACAATTTACCAAAGGTCAGGTTTCTGTTGTCGACCAGAGATGGTATGGCTTCATTGAAAATAAACGAGGCGCTGACGCCGGGGTAAAAATAGGACCTGTTATTTTCGCTGAGGACGGAGACCCAGTCGTTACGTCCCACAAGGGTTAAAAACAGATAATTGTTGTAGCCACCTGTATATTCTCCATAGACAGCCAGGGAACGGTATTCTGTCACAGCCGATCCCGAACCGGAAGAAAGTTCGCCCACCCGGCTGTCGGGATTAAAGATGCCGGGGAGCAGCAGGTTGTCGGCGCCCACGCTCACAGACTTGGAATAATCGGATCTAAAATTCTGTCCCAAAAGAAGTTGTGAGGTAAAGTTTCCGAATTCCTTATTGAAATTCAAGATCAAATCCCCGTTGAACCGCTGAAAGTCGTCGCTGCCATCGGTGACACTTCCGTTTACGTTTCTCCTGCCAGGAGCTTCAAATTTTCCTGTGGTAAAGTGCGTCTCTTCATTGACCTGGTACATGCCCAGCCGGTAGAGGGCGCTGAACCACGGTGTAAACTGGTAATCCAGTTCGATCTTCCCGTTAAAAGTGTTTTGTCCGGTTTTTTGCCGATAGTTGTCAAGCAGAAAAAACGGGTTTTTTACCTGGTCGGTGAAATAGTACAAAGGATTGGCATTGGAGGAAGGATTTTTCCAGTCTTTCATCTGGGAAAAATCCACGTTAGCGGGCGAGGTATAGGCAGAAAGCCATGGACCGTCGGGAGCCATGTCCTTATTGAACTTTATATAATTGATGTTATACGAGGTCCGTAATTTCCCAAATGTTTTTGAACCGTTGAAACGGGCCCCGGTTCTTCGGCTTTTGTCACCGGGAAGTATTCCTTTGACACTGACGTCCTGAAGGGACAAAAAATAAGTAGACCGTTCATCCCCTCCCGAAAAAGACAGGTCGTTTTGAAGGTTAAGTCCTGTTTGAAACAGCTCCAGCCGGTTGTCCCCGCCGGGCGTCGCATACCGAATTTGGGGTTGTGAGCCGTCGGGCAGGGAGGGGCCAAAGTCTTTTATGCTGCCGTCAAAGCGCGGACCCCAGGATTCGGACTGAAGTGGATTATAAACGCCGTTTTGTCCCTGCCCAAATTCTGTCTGGGCTTCGGGCAACAGGAATACCCTGGAAAAGGTGGTGCTGTTGCTGAAGCTGACCGTCTCCTGACCCCGGGTACCTTTTTTTGTCGTAATCATCAACGCACCATTCACCCCCTCGGAACCATAAAGGGCGGCGGCATTGGCTCCTTTGAGCACCGTAATGCTTTCGATGTCATTGGGGTTGATCCGGTTGATATCGGGGACAGGCACCCCGTCCACCACGTAGATGGGAGCATTAGCGTTTCTGTTTAAGGAACGGGTGCCCCGCATAACTACCTGGACCTGGGGATCGACCTTGCTGTCATACATGTTAATGCGCAGTCCGGCCACTTTACTCGTAAGGCCGGTAATGGGATTAATGGTTTTGCCCTGATTGAGCATTTCGTCATTGACTACCTGGGCACCTCCTCCCAGTTCTCTTGCCGCTCGTCGGATGCCCAGGGCTCCGGTGACCACGACCTCGGAAAGCATCCGCACATCCTCATCCAGGGCAATGTGCATGAGCTCCTCGTCCGCGGGCGCTATGATCGTTTTGGTCAAAAATCCCAGGAATTTTATTTCAAGTTCGTCGCCCGGCGTCGCGTACATCCGGAACTTTCCGCTTCTGTCAGTTACGGACGTCACGGCACTTCCCTTGATTTGGATGGTGGCTCCGGGTAAGGGGAGGCCTGTGGAGTTTTCGGTGATGATCCCGTTAACATGAACATTTTGGGCAAACACCTGCAGGTGGAGCGTCAGAAAACACGCAAAAAGTAAAATTCTCCGCATAAATAACCTTGATAATATTGATGAAGTATTTGGGAATGCTTATTTAGATCAAATCTAATTAGCGCAAAGATAGAAGGTATTTTTTTATTTGGACAACTAAAAGCAAAAAAAAATAGCAATGCCTTGTGCTAGATTTATTCCTTGAAAAAGTTGAGTTTGGTTATTTTAATTTCTAAATTGGAGGCAATGAAAGGTAGGACGCCGAGGGGCGTGTAAGTGGGATTTAATGCTTTATTTTTAAATTGGATTAATGATTTGCGTAGTAGAATAAGGCATTTTTGCCCGCTTCACTTTCACTTATAGGCCGGGTCGGTAAATCCGGTGGGTGAATTGCGATTTCACCAAATGAAAATGCAGATAGGAAACGTGCTATCTGCATTTTTTTCGTTCAGGGTCCTTAACCATCACGTTTTGTTCGCGCTCATTGCCCGCACTCCTGGAGGCGGAAGTCTTCCCCACTAATACTGTCGGAT
>DATGOS010000203.1:0-3087 GCA_035305725.1 Cyclobacteriaceae bacterium | reverse complement strand
CCCTGCCCAAAGCTATTTCAACTTTCGCCAGGCCCCTGTCGTTTATAAACATCCGGACTGGAACAATAGTCAAACCTTTCTCCTCAAATTTAGCTTCAAGTTTATTCAGTTCCTTTCTTCCAAGCAATAATTTTCGGTCCCTTACCGCCTCGTGGTTGTAATGGGAAGCCATTGCGTAAGGGGCAATGTGCATTTGTTTGATGTACAGTTCCCCGTTTTTGAAATAACAATATGCCTCCGTCAGGGACACTTTTCCTTCCCGGATTGACTTGATTTCCGTTCCTTTTAAAACAATTCCCGCGATATACTTGTCCAGAAACTCATATTCAAAACCGGCTTTTCTGTTTTTAATGTTAACGTGTTTTTCAAATTTATTCGCTTTAGCCATTTTCCTCAAATTTTCATTTTAGCCAGCGGGCTGACGTCCAATCCACAAAACTCGTTGTTCAGGTACTTGTAATGGCCGGCCATGGCGATCATCGCCGCATTGTCGGTACAATACTGCAGTTTTGGTATATAAGCTTCCCCCTTCAATTCCAGGACCAGATTTTCCACCTCCATTCTTAATGCTGAATTGGCAGCTACGCCACCCGCTATGGCAATTTGCCGGATGCCGTATTGGAGAGATGCCTTTTTTAGTTTCTCCATCAACATTTTGATCAGGGTAGACTGGACTGAGGCGCATATGTCATTCAGGTTGTTTTCTATGAAACCACTGTCCTCCTTCAGCTTTTTTCGGAGAAAGTAAAGCAAGGAGGTCTTGATGCCGCTAAATGAAAAATCCAGGCCGGGCATGGAGGAAACGGGAAATTCGAAAGCCTTGGGGTTGCCGTTTTGGGCGTGCCGGTCGATCAACGTTCCCCCCGGATACGGCAATCCCAGGAGTTTGGCGGACTTGTCGAATGCTTCCCCTACCGCATCGTCCAGGGTTTCGCCGATGACTTCCATGTCCAGGTGGTTTTTTACCAAAACCAGTTGGGTGTGGCCCCCGCTGACGGTAAGGCAGATAAACGGGAATTTAGGCTTCGGATGTTCTATAAAATGCGCCAGAACATGTGCCTGCATATGGTTCACTTCAATTAAGGGAATGTCCAATGCATAGGCAAAGGCCTTCGCAAACGAACCTCCAACCATCAGTGAGCCCATCAGACCCGGCCCCCTGGTAAAGGCCACCGCCGACAATGCTTCCTTTTTCAGCCCCGAGGACAGAACCGCCTCATTCACCACTGGGATCAGGTGCTGCTGATGTGCCCTGGAAGCCAGCTCCGGTACTACCCCTCCATATTTTTCGTGCACCGATTGCGAGGCGACAATATTATTAAGTACTTTGCCATCAGAAATTACCGATGCTGACGTTTCATCACAAGACGACTCTATTGCTAATATATTAATATTCACCATTACTCCTTGGAAAAGAGTTCGAAAGTTACGCAATTTTTGTTGAAAGCGTTGAGGCTGTTCGCCCGGCTTCTCCTTCTGGTAGTGGTACTGTTTATTCTGGCAGCCGCGTTGCTTCAGGTTCCCTCCGTACAGACCAGGGCCACAAAAATCCTTACCGACTACCTTTCCGAACAGACAGGCTTCCAGACTGAAATCCAAAAGGTGCATATCAGATGGTGGGATGCGGTCAGCTTGGGGAATGTCCGGATATATGATTTAGAAGATAGCCTCATGGCGGATTTGGAAGCCGTTCACATTGATTTTTCCATTGGAGGCCTGCTGGACAAGGAAAGGCCCGGCCTGGATGAAATCAGGCTAAACCGTGGCCTGGTCCGGATACTGATCCATCCCAATTCCAGTGCACCAAACGTTTCCACTTTTCTGGCGCGTATCAATACCCTTACCCGGCCCAGCAGGCCCAAAGGAGAGGGCCCGGTCCCCTTTCATATCGGGAACATTTCCCTTGATGAAACTTCCGTGGACATAATCAATTATAAACTCGAAGCGTTTGATACAGGTTTCGACTACGGGAAACTTCGCTTTCGGGATCTGGTCGCGGATGCTGATGATTTTTATGTAAAACGGGATACGGTGGGCTTCAGCCTTAATTTTCTCAGGGGTACGGAGTCCACTTCTGGCTTTGTTTTCCAGCAGTTGCGTACCGATTTTACCTACTCCAACAGCGGCATGGAATTCAAAAACCTATTGCTGAGATCGAATGAAACGGAAATAAAAGACTATTTGAAGTTTACCTATGAGGACGTGTCCGCCCTGAACGACTTTAACAGGCGGGTGGATATTCTGGCGCATCTAGACGAAGCGGCGTTGGATATAGCGGATTTGAAGCTTTTTTTCCAGGTCATTCCCGAGATTGATGACAAGCTTTTTGTAAGCGGGGAAATAAAAGGTAGGATTAACGAGTTTCAGTCGGAGCAGCTACTTGTCCGGTTTGGGGAAAGGAGTGCGCTGTTCGGCAAGTTCAATATCGAGGGACTGCCGGATATAGAAAATACTTTTTTTAACCTTTCCCTGATGAATTCCACGCTTACGAGCAAAGACCTTTCCCCTTACATTGGCCCTGAGGCGCAGCGGGAGCTGGATAAGTTCAAAGAAATCCGATTCAATACCGACTTTACCGGATATCTGAAAAGCTTTTCCACAAAAGGAGCTTTTCGCAGCAGCATAGGAAGGATCAGCGGAAACCTCAATTACCAATCAAGAAACCTTCCCGCCACCTTTAGCGGCAAGGTACAACTCAACGGGCTGGATCTTGGGGTAATTTTGGAAGACAAGGATACTTTTCAAAAAACATCCTTGAAGGGGCGGGTGAAGGGAAGCGGTACCTCTTTAAAAACCGCACTATTGGAACTGGAAGCGGAGGTGGAAAATATCGGAATTTATGGATATGACTATAAGGGCATCACTACCAATGCCACCTTTGGAAAGGATTTGTTTGAGGGACTGTTAACCGTGGATGACCCCAACCTGAAAATGAAGCTGAACGGTTCTTTGGACCTCCGCAACAACAAGGATTCCATCCGTATGGAAGCAAACCTGGACACGGCGTTTTTGAGAGAGCTGAACCTTATGGAGGAAGAGTCATTTTTAAGCGGCAATTTCGAAATGGACACCAAGGGAGTGAGCCTG
>DATGOS010000202.1:0-3145 GCA_035305725.1 Cyclobacteriaceae bacterium | reverse complement strand
GTACATGCTCCGGAAAGGGCGTTGGCAACTGTGAAGAAAAAAGCCGCCGGTCTGTCCGTGGCCAGGCTGGTCGTTTTTTTAGTTTTGGTGGCCCTGGTCATAGTGGGGCTTACAGAAGCCGGCTGGCTCTTGGTTCTTTTTTTTCCCTGCAGCTTTTTCTTTATCTACCTGATTGTTTTGTTCAACAGACAGAAGGACAAACAGGCTTTTTTGGAGGCCGTCATAAGTATCCGGAGGGATAAGGAAAAGCGAAGCGTCAGGGAGCTTTTGGGGCTCGACAAAGGAGAGGAATTCATAGACAAGAGGCATCCTTTTTCCAATGACCTTGACCTTTTTGGGGAGCATTCCCTCTTTCAACTAATCAACCACACGGTCAACGGCGGAGGGAAAAAAAAACTCGCCCAGTGGATGTTGGCTGAGACGCAGCCCCAAGTGGCGCAAAAACGGTACCCCGCGGTGATAGAACTGTCCCAAAATGAAGCGTTCGTGCTAAACTTTGAGGCCATTGGTAAGGCGTTTTTAAAGAAAGAAAAATCTAAAGCCCAGTTTTATGCCTGGTTAAATACACCTTCATTCTGGAAACCGTGGTTTATGATACCGGCAGTCGTTGGTCCTTTGCTTGGCCTGACGGTCTTGTTCCTTTTGATTTTCGGCATGGTGCCCGTCTCCGTGCTTAGCCTGTTTCTGTTGATCGGACTGACCTTTTTGGGACTGGTCTTCAGGCCATTGTTGAGCGTTTCCAGGATCATGCCGGATGAGGGGGATCTGAAGACTTTTTCTTCCTGGGCCATACAACTTGAAAACATGCGCTTCAGCAATGCCTATTTGAGGGAACTTCAAAATCCGGTTTATGACGGCAAACACAAAGCCTCGGAAGCCTTAAAAAGTCTGGAACAGCAGAGTTTCATTGTGCAAAACCGCGCCAACCTGATGTACCTGATTTTTAACCTGCTTTTTTGGACAGACTTTTTAGTGCTGTGGAGCCTGGAAAGGTGGAAAAAAAAGTACAGCCCCCAGATAAAAGTGTGGGATGAAGTATTTAATGAATGGCAGGCCATGGTGTCATTGGCGGCATTCACCGCTGATGAAAATCTACAGTGCGATGTAAAGCATCTGGAAACTTTTACCGTGGAGGCCCTTGACATTAAACACCCGCTGATTCCTCCGGCTTCCTGTGTGGGAAATGATTTTTACCTTTCTCCGGATACAAAGACCATTTTGCTGACCGGATCCAACATGTCCGGGAAAACTACATTTATGCGGACTTTGGGCATTAACATGGTGTTGGTCAACCTGGGTCTGAATCCTTTTGCGAAAAAATTTTATACCGGCCCATTTTTCCTGTTTACCAGCATGAGAAATACAGATAATTTGGGAGAAAATGTGAGTTCCTTCTACGCGGAACTCGCGCGGATCAGGGAATTGCTGTTGCAGGCAGAACAGGGCAGACCCATTTTCTACCTATTAGATGAGATGTTGAAGGGAACCAACACAGCGGACCGGATCATGGGCAGTCAAGCCCTGATCAGGCAGTTGGAAGCTACCCGGTGCAAGGGCATCATCTCCACCCATGACATCGAGCTAAGCGCACTGAGTGATGTACTGCCGGCGCTGCACAACTTTAGTTTCCACAGTGAAATCAAAGAAAACGAGATTCTTTTTGATTATAAAATCAAACCGGGGCCCTGCCCAAGCTTCAATGCGCACAAGTTGATGGAACTGATGGGCATCAGGTTTGAGTAACCCTTGGCATCAATATTGTTTTATAGCACCCAAAGAAAAGATTTTCAAACTAAACAACCATTAATCATGAGTTCATTATTGTATATTATAGCCATCATATTAGTCATCGGCTGGATATTGGGAGCGTTTGTTTATACGGTTGGTGGGCTGATCCATATTCTGCTGGTGCTTGCGATCATTGCCGTGCTGTTCAGGCTCATCGGTGGAAGAGCCGTATAGCCAAAAATCGATGCAATGATTCCCGGGCACGGGACGGTAAAGCTGTTCCGCGTTCTTTTAATAGATGATGAGAAAGAGGGCATCTCCCCATGAGACGGGAAATGCTCTTTTGTTTTTGTTTAGGAGTACTGCTTGATCCAAAAATAACAGCCGCCCAATTTTTATTTTTGCGGGAACACCGGTAGCGGAAAAATTAAAATTAATATATAACATATCCGCATAAAGATAATAATTTTGCAGTCCCGCGTTTTATTTGAGCATTGTTAATGCTAACTTTAACGTTCGACACAAAAACATTTATACATAGCCATAATGGGATTATTCGACTTTTTTTCAAGTGATATAGCCATAGATTTAGGAACTGCCAATACACTTATAATACATAAAGATAAAATAGTAGTAGATGAACCCTCCATAATAGCCATTGACAAAACTACCAACCGGGTATTGGCCGTGGGGCGGGAAGCGATGAACATGCATGAAAAGACCCATGAAAACATCAAAACCATCCGCCCGCTGAAAGATGGGGTTATTGCTGACTTTTATGCGGCGGAGCAGATGATCCGGGGCCTTATTAAGATGATACCGGGACACAGAAAGGGCATGTTTCCCCAGTCCCACCGCATGGTGATTTGTATTCCTTCAGGTATTACCGAAGTCGAAAAGAGGGCCGTCAGGGATTCGGCCGAACACGCCGGTGCCAAGGAAGTATACATGATTTACGAGCCATTGGCAGCGGCAATCGGAATTGGGATCGACATTGAAAAGCCCATGGGCTCCATGATTGTGGACATTGGGGGCGGCACGACGGAAATTGCATTAATAGCCCTTTCGGGAATTGTAGCCGACCAGTCTATCCGGATTGCGGGAGATACCTTCACCAAGGACATTCTGGACTACATGCGTAGGCAGCATAATTTGCTCATCGGGGAAAGATCCGCCGAAAACGTGAAAATAGCCATAGCCTCTGCTTTAACCGAGTTGGACGATGCGCCGGATGACTACGAAATCAGGGGCAGGGATCTGATGACAGGCATCCCGAAGGTTATCAAGGTTTCCTATTCTGAAATTGCTTTTGCGCTAGACAAGTCGGTGTCAAAAATTGAAGAAGCTGTGTTGAAGGCATTGGAAATTGCCCCGCCGGAACTTTCAGCGGATATTTATGACAATGGGATCCATCTTA
>DATGOS010000201.1:0-4510 GCA_035305725.1 Cyclobacteriaceae bacterium | reverse complement strand
AGCTCTCACTCAAGGTGAAGGAGCTTTTCTCTTTCACTTTGGATCATCCTGGCTAGCGGAATGCCAGTCCATTTGGACACCACGGCCGCAATGTCCTCCACATCCACTTCCTCTTTCAGCAGGGAGCTGCCGGCCTGCATTTCTGCCAGTTGTCTCTGAAATTCTTCCAACTTTTTCTCGCTCTCCAGGAACTTGCCATAACGTATTTCGGCAACTTTCCCGTAATCACCGGAACGCTCCGCCTGTTCTGCCTCGAGCTTTAGTTTGTCAAGATTTTCCTTTTCCCGCCGAATCCCCAGGATCACCGCTTTCTCACCTTCCCATTTCGCCTGGATGTTCTGCCGTTTTTCGGCAAGTTCCGCCAGCTCCTTACTTAAAACAGCTTCTTTGTCGTGGTCTTTCTCCCTTCGGATGGCTTCCCTTTCGATCTCCAACTGCATAATCCTACGGTTTAGCTCATCGAGTTCCTGAGGGAGGGAATCTATTTCCATCCTCAATTTGGCGGCGGCCTCATCCATCAGGTCAATGGCCTTGTCCGGCAGGAACCTGTCCGTAATATATCTTTGGGACAATTCTACGGCTGCAATCACGGCATCATCTTTAATTCTCACGCCGTGGTGAAGTTCATACTTGTCTTTAATACCCCGAAGGATGGAGATGGCATCCGCTGCGTCCGGTTCATCCACGATCACCTGTTGAAACCTTCTTTCGAGCGCTTTGTCCTTTTCTATATATTTTTGATATTCCTTGAGGGTAGTCGCTCCTATAGCATGCAGCTCGCCTCGGGAAAGCGCGGGCTTCAGCAGGTTTGCGGCATCCATGGCACCTTCGCCTCCGCCGCCCGCGCCGATCAGGGTGTGTATTTCATCAATAAACAGGATGATCTCCCCTTCGGCCTCAGTGACTTCCTTGATCACTGCCTTCAGCCGTTCCTCAAATTCCCCTTTGTACTTGGCACCCGCCACCAAGAGCCCCATGTCCAGCGATACCAACAACTTGGACTTCAGGTTTTCCGGCACATCCCCGCTTACAATACGTTGGGCCAGTCCTTCCACAATGGCAGTTTTACCCACCCCGGGTTCTCCGATCAGGATGGGGTTGTTTTTGGTCCTTCTGGCCAAAATCTGCAATACCCGCCTGATCTCCTCGTCCCGGCCAATTACCGGGTCTATCTTACCCTTTTTGGCCAGGTCATTCAGATTTTTGGAATAGCGTTCTAAAGACCTGTATTTTGATTCTGCGTTTTGATCTGTCACTTTGTTTCCTTTTCTAAGTTCTTTAATGGCTTCGATCAGAGGCTTTTCCGATATCCCCTGGTCTTTTAGCAATTGCCCGGCCTTGTCGTTTGTAGCCAGGATAGCCAGAAGCAGATGCTCAATGGCTATGAATTCATCCCCGAATGGCTTTAGGAAATCCTTTGCCTTGATCAGGACCTGGTTGGCGGCATTGGAAAGGTAAGGCTGCTGACCACTGGTCTTTGGAAAGGTAGCAATCAGATCCTCAAGCTTCCTCTCCAAAAGTGATGTATTGGCACCCAGTTTCTTAAACAGAAAATCGGTGACATTTTCATCCTCCGTGAGAATTCCCTTCAGCAAATGCGCGGGTTCAATGACCTGCTGTTGCTGCGCGGCACACAGTTCTACGGCCTTTTGAATGGCCTCCTGAGATTTTATAGTATATTGTTTAAAATCCATATTTTTCTTGGGCTCTTATTGTTAATATTACTCCTCAACCCGTGGGCATTTTTACGTCTTGCGTAGTTGTTTTCGTCTATTGTACTTGATTTTTTAACCTTGCTTCAAAATTGGAACCAAGATCGATTTTCATCAATTACCGGAAATAATGTCAGTAAATTTAGGGCGCAAGCAAATAAATCCGCCAAAAAGTCGCTCTTTGATTCACCATCTAAAGCCGTAATAGCTGGTGCATTAATGACGGGCATCAACGGCTATGGGAGATCCGAAAATTAACGAGTAAAAAAGATATCCACAGGCACGGTCTTGGCTTTATAATACACAACCAATATGCAAAACCTTGATTAAACTGTCCTGCGTCTGGCGCGATCTTATCCTGGTCAATTATCCCATTGATCCGGGGGTATTGGAGCCTTACATGCCGGATCATACGGAACTCGACCTGTACCAGGGGAAATGTCTCATCAGTATCGCGGGCTTTATTTTTCAGGATGTGCGCGTATTGGGACTGCCCATTCCCTTCCATCAAAATTTTGAAGAATTTAACCTTCGTTTTTATGTAAAGCATAAACATCGCGGTGAGACCCGAAGAGGTGTGGTATTTCTAAGGGAGTTTGTGCCAAACTCGGGAATCACCATTACGGCGAATGTATTTGCCCGGGAAAAATACAGGAAGTTTCCCATGAGACATTCCCGACAGTCCCAGGGCAATGTATATTCCGCATCTTACGGGTTCAAAGTGAAGGGTAACTGGAACACCTTAAGCGCCACAGCCAAGGAGGAGGAAGTCGAGATCGTCCCCGGAAGCCTGGAAGATTTCATCGCCGAACATTATTTTGGCTATAACCGGTGGTACGGCGAAAGATCCCTGGAAATAAGACTTCAGCGCCCACGTTGGAAATACCGGCCGCTGCTGTCCTTTGAGGTGCATTGTAAATTTGAAGACTTTTATCCTCCCGCCTTTGTCCCTTACCTGTATGGCCAGGCCCATTCCGCCCAGTTTATTTCAGGGTCCAAGGTATTGATGATGCCCTCGCGCATTTTTTGAAAAACCAAAGATTTATTGGGTTGGAACGGTTTTTGGACTAGAACAGGCATGAATACCCTTCTCAGGATGAAACATTGGCAGATTTTCCTTCTCGTGGTCGGGACTGCTATTATTTTACAGATGATCCAGAACATCTGGTACTTTTCGGCGGGAGACGCTTACCCATTGCCCCCGCAAAACATATTGGGTTTGGTTCTGGTAGTTCCCCTCCTGATTTACTTTGCATGGATAGCCGCGGTCGGACTTAGGTTTAGCAGAAGTACCTTATCCCCCTCTATGAAAATAGGCAGGTTTAGAACAAGCCTGTGGATTTCTTGCATCTCCCATATACTCCTGCTGGTTTACTTCTGGTATTATCCCCGGTATTTGGCCCAGGCCGGGGAAGAGGAGGTGGTGCCTGTTTCAGTTATTACCATATTGGTGTTTGTTGCTTTGTTGACGCTGTTTTATTGTCTGAGCTTTCTGGCAAAGGCTGTTGTACAGGCTGAACGGTCCAATAAAATCGTGTCAGCGGAGTATTTCAGCGAGTTTATTATGGCACTCATGTTTCCTATAGGAATTTGGTTTTTACAGCCCAGAATCAACCGTCTGGAAAAAGAGGCAGCGGTGTAGGAATCATTTTCCCCAACACTGCACACCAGACCTCCTGAACAAAAGGCTTGTGCTCTTCCCTTTTTTAGCTAATTTTGTAACATGGCTAAAAATGAACAACTGCAGGAGATATCCCAGCTCAAGGACATTGTGTCCCATGCGAAAGAATACGGTTTTATCTATCCTTCTTCAGAAATATATGACGGACTTCAGGCTGTATACGACTACGGAGTCTATGGTGTGGAATTGAAAAACAACCTGAAGCGTCTGTGGTGGGAAACGATGACGCGGTTGAACGACAACATTGTGGGGATCGACGCGGCTATTTTTATGCACCCCACGACCTGGAAGGCCTCGGGTCATGTGGACAGCTTCAACGATCCCATGATCGACAATAAGGACAGCAAGAAGCGGTATAGAGCGGACGTGCTTTTGGAAGAAAAAGCGGCAGCTTTTGAACTTGCAGGCGATGAAGGCCGGGCCAAAAGCTTGCTGGCAGAGATGGGAAGGTTGATGGAGGCAGAAGATCTCACCGGGATCAGGGATTTGATCAACAGGGAAAATATCATCTGCCCCATATCCGGCACCTGCAACTGGACTGAAGTAAGGCAATTCAATCTGATGTTTGAATCTCAGGTAGGTTCCGTAGCGGAGGAGGCCACCTCCATTTACCTGAGGCCCGAGACCGCCCAGGGGATATTCGTCAATTTCCTTAACGTTCAGAAATCCGCCCGAATGAAGGTTCCATTCGGGATCGCACAAATCGGAAAAGCCTTCCGTAATGAAATTGTAGCCCGGCAGTTTATCTTCCGTATGCGGGAATTCGAGCAAATGGAGATGCAGTTTTTTGTACGGCCGGGTTCGGAGATGGAATGGTACCATCACTGGGCGGACAGGCGTATGGCCTGGCACAGGGCTATCGGCATCCCGGAAACTAAGCTCCGAAGGCATGACCATGAGAAACTCGCCCATTATGCCAATGCGGCGCTGGATATTGAATATGATTTCCCGTTTGGCTATAAGGAAGTGGAAGGGATCCACTCGCGTACTGACTTTGATCTAAAACAGCATCAGGAGTTTTCCGGGAAAAAACTTCAGTACTTTGATCCGGAGATCAACCAAAGCTATATCCCTTTTGTCGTAGAAACCTCCATAGGGGCGGACAGACTGTTTCTTA
>DATGOS010000200.1:0-9475 GCA_035305725.1 Cyclobacteriaceae bacterium | reverse complement strand
CCCTGTTGCTTCCGAAAAAGCTCGGGTTTTTTGCCACTTTGTATTTGATCATTTCACAGGGAATGCTGGGAATATGAATGGTGCCCTCAGAGAAAGGATAAAAGGTGGATTCGTAAACCTTGTAACGCGTCCAGCTCTTGCCTTTGATCAGTATTCTCTCAGGCTGAATATTGGTGATGTTGAAGTTTTCCTCCCAGGCATTGGTCGGTTTTATTTTTTTGACAATATCTTCCAACTGCTTGCCCGGTTCATGAAAATTAAACGGAGCCTGATTGTCCTCCGACATATAAAAGGCAAGACTCACATTTAAGCCTTCACCCACATAAATTTCCTCCTTGTCCACGGTCAGGGAAAAAAAAGCATCATCCTCAATTTCCACATATTCCGTCTCCTCGTTTCTACCCCCGAAAAAATTGTCAAACGGATCGCTAGTCCTGCCGCGCTGTGCCTGACTTGGCGCTGTCACCGTAATGGTTTTTCCGGATGAGGATACTTCAATTTCGTTGACGGTCATGGTAAATGGATCCAGACGATATTTTCCCTGTTTCAGGGGCCGGTAATACTGGATAATGCTGTGGGTGCTGCTCATCTGCCCATTGATCACGTTCATGGAAGAACTCTGTGAAATTCCTTGCTTCTGAAAGCCCGGAATCTCCGGAAACTGATGATAGGATTTGATCTTTTCGTCCGAAACCGTTAATTTTATAGTAAAGGTCTCGTTAACCGCAACTTCGTCAGGACCCAGCTCTATAACAATACCCTGCCCATATGCATTGGGAAAGAAAAAGCAAAAAAACAATACTATGAACAGGGTAATTTTCGTTTGTTTCATGAATACGCTCACTACTTATTAACTGCAAATTAACAAGTATATTTTAAACGCAACAAACGAAGTAGAGGGACGTATAAGATTTTGCGAATTTATTTTTAAACAACCAAATCAAATAGCTATGATGGAATATGTCAAAGTCATTTTGTTAAAAGTAAGTTTTGACCAAAAACTTTTCGAAAAAGAGTTGAGGAAAGGCTTAAAAATGCTGGTTCCTTCAGAAGTCAAAGAATTTGAGGCTTGGTGTTACAAAACCTTCTCGAAAGGTTATGAACAGGTATTGAACAAACACTTTTTAAATGTTTCAGTTTAAATCCCAGCCCCGAACCGGGGCTTTTTTTATGGCCATTGCGGATTACGAAATGATTTCAGCGGTCTTTTTGGTTTGCATTCGCGACCATCGCTTCCCTAGGGAGGCGTGCGTGAATTTTTAATACCTCCTCAGAAACACTTCTTGATGCCTGATGAGGGTTGACTTCGCTTTACAAATCCAATGTTCCTTTTTAGCCCCTGAAGTTTGGTCCGTTTCACCGCTGAATTCTTAAACACCCTGTTAAAGGTTTCCTGGGTAATTTCTTCCCATTCTCTGTTGTCCATCTCCTTTAGCGCTGGATTGGGATCAAACGCCGGCTCTGTATGGGGTTTGGAGAACCTGTTCCATGGGCAAACGTCCTGGCAGATATCACAACCAAAAATCCAGTTGTCAAATTTCCCTTTTACAGAATCAGGTATTTCTTCCTTAAGCTCGATGGTGAAGTAAGAAATACACTTTGAACCGTCCACCATTCCCGGCTGGGCAATCGCATCCGTGGGGCAGGCATCGATACATCGGGTACAACTGCCGCAATAGTCCCTGACGGCCGGTGGGTCAGGGCGCACTTCCAGGTCAATGACCAGTTCTGCCAGGAAAAAAAAACTGCCCAGGTTCCTGTTGAGCAAAAGGCTGTTTTTTCCCGTCCAGCCGATACCGGCTTTTTTTGCCCATTGCCTTTCCATGACAGGGGCAGAATCCACAAAGGCTCTCCCGCCAACTTCCCCCACTTCCTCCCGGATCTTTGACAGGAAGATTTTCAGTTTGTCCTTAATGACAAAATGATAATCCTTTCCATAGGCATATTTGGCCAGCTTGTAACGGCCCCTTTCCTGCGGTAGTTCCTCTTTTGGGTAATAGTTGTAAACCAGACTGACAACGGTCTTTGCGCCTTCCACCAGTTTGGTGGGGTCCAGCCTTTTGTCGAAATGATTGGCCATATAGGCCATTTGGCCGTGGTAGTTCCTGTTTAGCCAAGCTTCCAGCCGGGGCGCGTCATCCTCCAGAAATTCAGCCTTTGCAATTCCACAATATTCAAAACCCAGTTCCCTTGCAAGCCTTTTTATTATAGATGCGTTTTTGTCCATAGTAGTAGTGAGAACTGGGTACTGGGTACTGAGTATTTGACATACCAAGGTATGTTACCAGTTCATCGATTTTCAGTTCTACAATCCAACCCCGACAACCCATTAACCAATAACCCATTAACCTAATAACTCATTAACCAAATAACCAATTCCCTCAAAACAACGAGCCGGTGATTCCTCCCAGGTTTGGTTTCAGATTGAGGTGTTTGTAGGCCAGCTCAGTAGCCATTCTACCCCTGCTCGTCCTTTTCACATAGCCTTCCTGGATAAGAAAAGGTTCGTAAACTTCTTCAATGGTCTCCGCTTCCTCACCGCAGGCGGTGGAAATGGTGGACAATCCCACCGGCCCCCCGTTGAATTTTCCTATAATGGTGCTCAGAATTTTATTGTCCATTTCATCCAGACCGTTTTCATCCACATGCAGTGCCTTTAGTGCTACTTTGGCAATTTCCAGATTAATGATGCCGTTTCCCTTCACCTCTGCAAAGTCCCTGGTTCTTCGCAGCAGCATGTTGGCGATGCGCGGCGTGCCCCTGCTTCGCCGGGCAATTTCATAGGCTGCGATTTCATCAATAGGCGTATTCAATATACCCGCGGACCTGGTGACGATGGTAGTCAGTAATTTCGCATCATAATATTCCAGCCGTGCGTTGATGCCAAACCTGGCCCGGAGCGGCGAGGTAAGCAACCCTGAGCGGGTCGTGGCACCGACAAGGGTAAAAGGGCTAAGCGAAATCTGAACAGACCGGGCGTTGGGACCCGAATCGAGCATAATATCAATTCGGAAGTCCTCCATGGCGGAATACAGGTATTCCTCCACCACCGCGTTCAGGCGGTGGATTTCATCAATAAACAACACGTCCCCTTCCTCCAGGTTGGTCAATAGTCCGGCAAGATCTGAAGGTTTGTCCAACACCGGCCCCGAGGTGATTTTGATCGCAGACCCGAGTTCATTGGCTATAATATAACTCAGGGTGGTCTTTCCAAGTCCTGGAGGACCATGAAGAAGTACATGGTCAAGGGGCTCTCCCCTCCTTTTGGCCGCCAAAACAAAGATCTTTATATTGTCTACAATCCCCTGCTGTCCTGTGAAATCATCAAAGCTCAGGGGCCGCAGGGCCCTTTCTATTTCCCTGTCCGCAGGATCGAGCCTCTCATGATCTCCGCTTAAATAATCTTCTCTCATAATAATGCTGCACCAATCAACAAATATAAGAAAAATCTAAGGTACCTGTGGAATTTTCCCGGCAGCCCCTTGCGCAGGAGTTTTGTTTCTTTCCCAAAACCCGATGCCCAATTAAGTGGAACCGGGATTAGTTTCCCAATGGATTTTTTTTAAGTTTGTGTGCTACGGTTTGAGCAAAGTGGAATCCTTGCCCTTCTAAAAACGCCTTTGCCAAATTAGAATCCTGAAATATGAGCATAAAAAAACAATCCCCTCCCAAACTTATTCGCGCTGTCAGCAGATGGCAGGTGGTAGGTCTTTCCATCAATGATGTTATCGGCAGTGGTGTGTACCTGTTGCCGGCAGCAGCCGCCCTGCTCCTGGGCCCGGCCAGTATATGGGCGGTGCTTTTGGCTGGAGCGGCCGTTGGGCTGCTGGTGCTTTGTTTTGCCGAAGCATCCGCCTATTTTAAGGAACCGGGAGGCGCCTACCTTTATACCCGGGAAGCTTTTGGTGATTTCGTAGGGTTCGAGGTGGGCTGGATGACCTGGCTTGCGAGAGTGACCTCCGTGGCCTCACTTTCCGCCGGCTTTGCCCTGGCATTTGGATACCTTTGGCCCGGTGCTACCGAAGGGTGGGGACGGATATTGATCATTACCGTCTCTCTAGGTCTACTTACCTGGATCAATGTTCTGGGCGTTAAAGAGGGCGCAAAAATGGCGGTTTTTCTGACCATAGCAAAATCGATTCCTTTGCTGGTGTTCATCGCCCTGGGCGTATTTGCCATTGACTGGGAACTACTGCAAGGGGCAGGCCCTTCCCATTCTTTTCAGTCCCTTTCCGAAGCGGTCTTGCTGTTACTTTTTGCATACTGCGGCTTTGAGAATACCCCGGGTGCAGCCGGGGAATTTAAAAATCCCCAAAGGGATGTTCCCTTTGCATTGTTGACCATGGTCATTTTCATCACGGTGATCTATACTTTGGTACAACTTGTCGCCGTCGGCACGCTACCGGGACTGGCTGAATCTTCCTCCCCCCTGGCTGAATCGGCAGCGGAATTTGCCGGGCCGGGGATCGCGGTCTTGATGACTATTGGGGCGATGATTTCTATATTCGGAAATGTCGGCAATTCTACGCTCGTCGGACCCAGGTATCTCTATGCTTTGGCCAATGATGGTTTTGGCCACAAAATTCTTTCGCGCATCCACCCTAAGTATCATACGCCCGCAGTTGCCATTCTTACCCAGTCCGGAATAGCGCTGTTGCTGGCTTTGACAGGATCTTTTGTGGAGTTGGCCATGCTCTCCATTATCGCTCGCCTGGTGACGTACGTGGGCACCGTGGCTGCATTGCCCACCCTGAGACGACGCTTTGGCAACCAGGTCAGTGGCTTCCGGCTTCCGGGAGGAAACCTCATCAACTACAGTGCCCTGGGATTATGCCTTATTTTTTTGATAAGCGCCACGGTCGAAAATCTTATTGCAGGAGCCATTGCCTTACTGTTTGGCTGGATGATCTATTATTTCAGAAAAAAAATAAGCCGCTGATTGAAGGATAATCCGGATCAAGGGCAGGTACCTGGTAGTTTTTCCCCTTGTGCTTCCCGGTTTTTGTCAAATTACATTTAACTTCACGCATTAATCGGCCGTCCCATGCAAAACAATGTAAGGAAAAACATCATATATTCTGTATTTTTATTGCTGGTTTTTTTCGGCGTTTTTTTGTACAGGCAGTACCAGGCACCCGCGCCTGCTGTAGAGCAGGACAGTGACAGGATCACGGTATCCGGCAATACCATGGGAACGACCTATCGGGTGGTTTACCTGGATGAGGGACACCGCGACTTCAAAGCCGAGATCGACTCCCTTCTCGTCGACTTCAACCAGGCGCTGTCTACCTATATCCCGGATTCGGAATTAAGCAGGTTCAACAAGAGCGACTCCATGGCATTTAACTCTCCCTATTTGTTGCCCGTGCTGAAAAAAAGCAAAGAGGTGTATGAAAAGACAGGCGGAGCTTTCGATCCCACGGTAGGACCCCTGGTAAATGCCTGGGGGTTTGGTCCGGATGGGGCCAGGGACAGTGTTGCCGTGGACAGTCTTTTGCAGCTCGTGGGTTTTGATCAGGTATATTTTGATGACCATACCATAAAAAAAAACAACCCCAGGATTTATCTGGATCTTAGCGCAATAGCAAAAGGATACGCCGTGGATATTGTTGCCGAATTTTTAGAAAAAAAGGGCATCACGAATATGCTGGTGGAAATTGGGGGCGAACTAGTAGGAAAAGGGATCAATGAGCGGGGTGAGTTGTGGAAAGTGGGCATAAACCAGCCCGACGTCAAAGAGTTTTCCAACAATATTTTCACGGTCATCGCCTTAGACAACAAGGCCATGGCCACCTCTGGAAACTACCGGAATTTTTACGAGAGGGACAGCGTAAAATATTCGCACACCATCAGTCCGTTTACCGGCAAACCGGTCCAGCACGGCTTGTTAAGTGCCACGGTATTGGCGGAAGATTGTATGACTGCCGATGCCTATGCCACCGCCATGATGGTGATGGGAACGGAAAAATCGATTGCTTTGCTGGAAAAAGAAAAAGGGCTTGAAGCATTTTTGATTTACAACGATGAAACAGGCGGTTTCAAAACCTTTGTGAGTGAAAGTCTCAAACCTTTTGTATCAGCCTTGGAAAATTAATTGTCGAAAAAGGCTGTGCAGGCTTGATTGTCCTGGATAGGATATTTATGGGAACTATTAGTTTGCTGTTTTTAGCGGCCTTAATTCCGGGAAGCCTGGGCTTGCTGACTTCCAGATGGCGCATGCAGGATTTCAAATTGGTACTGGTGTTTGCGGGTTCCTACCTGTTTTCCATTACCATACTCCATATTCTTCCTGAACTGTTTGCCGACAGGGACTCCGCTTACTATATGGGGCTCTATGTCCTTCTTGGTTTTTTGTTACAACAGGTTCTGGCTTTTATGTCTTCGGGAATTGAACATGGCCACATCCATCAGCATTCCCATGGCCTGTCCAACAGCGTTTGGACTTTGATGCTCGGCTTGTTTATGCATGCCTTTCTTGAAGGTACCCTTCTGGCCAAAGAACCTTCCCTTAGCGGACATCACCATGGCAGTGAAACATTGCTCGCTGGAATAATCCTACACAAAATACCGGAAGCTTTCACCCTTGTTGCGGTACTGCTGGCCAGACTCGATAAAAAGCTGCACGTATTCCTGCTGTTAATCCTCTTTGCCTTTGCTTCCCCTGTGGGGATGCTGTCCACGGAACTTCTATACGTTCAGGACATCATTGGCGGAAGCACCATCAACATGCTGTTTGGGTTGGTGGCAGGTGGCTTTTTGCATATCTCCACGGTGATCTTTTTCGAAAGCAGCCCACAGCATCAGCTTCAGTTGCACAAGCTGCTGATTATCCTGCTGGCTGCGGGGCTGGCGATGTTGACGGAGTATGTGGTGTAGGCCCACCAGCGTATGGAATTGCAACGGCCCATGGCCGGCAAGGAGAGGATTTTAAGGTTTACCGGCAAAAACGTACAGAAAATCAGTTGGTTTTTTCCAATTGTTAAATCTTATTACCACATTCGTTCTTGAATTTTTGGGTCGTGGTGCTACCCATCCCTTATTTTGGGGTCTCGGAGCTGACTTTCCCGCCGTCCGTTGGGGTACAGGAAATCATCCCCGAAAATCCTGATCCGGTCCCGGAAACGAAAAAGAAGGGCGTACGGACGAGAGGCTTTTTGCCCAAAATTTACGCGTTCAACAATAAATTAGTAAATTGGAGCTCCAATAAGAAGAGGATGCGCGATTCGGACAGACAATTATAATGTATTCGGGTAAAAAAATAGGATAAAACAATATAAAACATACAAAAAATCATGAGTAATAAAATTCAAACCCTAAGCGGCTATTTTCATGAATATCAAAAGAGCGTGGCCGAACCCGAAAAATTCTGGTCCCGGATTGCGGACTCTTTTCACTGGAGAAAAAGATGGGATAAGGTATTGGAATGGAACTTCGATGAGCCAAAAATTCAATGGTTTGTTAATGCCAAACTGAATATCACCGAAAATATTCTGGAAAGACATTTGTATACCATCGGCGAGAAGCCCGCGATTATCTGGGAGCCCAATGATCCCAACGAAGAAGGAAGAACCATAACATATCAGGAGCTTTACCACGAAGTCTGCCGGTTTAGCAATGTACTTAAGGAAAGGGGGGTACAAAAAGGCGACAGAGTCATCATATACATGCCAATGGTTCCGGAAGCGGCTATTGCCATGCTTGCCTGTGCCCGGATCGGAGCGGTCCACTCCGTGGTTTTTGCGGGATTTTCCAGCAATGCTCTGGCGGACAGAATTATCGACTGTGACGCCAAAATCGTTTTGACTTCCGACGGAAATTATAGGGGAGCCAAAAAAATTCCCGTAAAGGCCGTAGTGGACGAGGCGCTCACAAAAACCGACATCGTCAAATCTGTTATCGTCTACCAAAGAACCAAGCAGGAGGTGACAATGAAAGAGGGCCGGGACTTCTGGTGGCATGAAATAACTGCCAATCAGCCGGATAGTTGCAAAGCCGAGGAAACGGACAGCGAGGATCTCCTTTTTATACTTTATACTTCAGGGTCCACGGGAAAACCTAAAGGGGTGGTGCATACGTGTGGCGGTTACATGGTTTACACCCATTATACGTTTGAGAATGTTTTCCAATATTCTCCCGGGGATGTCTATTGGTGTACCGCGGACATAGGATGGGTGACCGGCCATTCTTATATTGTTTACGGCCCGTTGCTGGCAGGAGCCACCACCCTTATGTTTGAAGGGGTGCCTACCTACCCCGATGCCGGGAGGTTTTGGGCTGTCATTGATAAATATAAGGTAAACCAATTCTACACCGCGCCTACGGCCATCAGGGCACTGCAAGCCATGGGCACTGCCCCTATCGAACCTTACAAACTGGATTCTTTGAAAGTACTTGGGTCGGTGGGTGAGCCTATTAACGAGGAAGCCTGGCACTGGTACTATACCCACGTAGGAAAAGCGAGGTGTCCCATTGTGGATACCTGGTGGCAGACCGAAAACGGTGGGATTATGATATCCCCAATAGCAGGCATTACCCCAACCAAACCCGCCTATGCGACCCTTCCCCTTCCAGGCATACAGCCGGTCATTATGGACAACGAAGGCAATGAATTGGTTGGCAACTCCGTGGAAGGCAACCTGTGCATTAAATTTCCCTGGCCTGGAATGATCCGGACTACTTATGGCGATCACGAAAGGTGTAAGGAAACATATTTTTCCGCTTATAAAGGGATGTACTTCACCGGTGACGGAGTGAAAAGAGACCATGACGGCTACTACAGAATCCTGGGCAGGGTGGACGATGTGATCAATGTTTCCGGGCATAGGATGGGAACAGCTGAATTGGAAAACGCGATTAACGAACATCCATTGGTCGTAGAATCTGCCATCGTGGGATACCCACACCCCGTAAAAGGCCAGGGCATCTATGCCTATATCATTTGCGACATGGCCAACAGAACCGAGGCAAACCTGATTAATGAAATCAAGGAGACGGTAACACAAAATATCGGCCCCATCGCCAAACCTGACAAAATCCAGATTGTGCAAGGCTTACCGAAAACCCGATCCGGAAAAATCATGAGAAGAATCCTCCGTAAAATCGCGGAAGGAAATTATGAAAACCTGGGGGACACTTCCACCTTGCTCGACCCGGAAGTAGTAGACCAGATTATTTCCGGCAGAGTAGAATAAATTTAAAAATCGAACGCCAATTTAAATAGCAACCGGGTTCCTGTCTTATCATAAGCCATTGTGATAAACAGGTGCCGCCTGAAAGTGATGATCCTGGATTTTCCCGCAGTTTTCCCAGAAGCTGCGGGAAATATTCCATACTATGCGGATTGGACTCCTTGACGTGGTGTCACCCCCAAAGCCCCCGGGCTGTTCCTGTTTACTACTATTGAAAGGATGGACCCGCAGATGCCGGAATGGAAGGCGGACGTAATTATCGTGAGCCCATTCCGGGAATTCGCTTG
>DATGOS010000199.1:0-2158 GCA_035305725.1 Cyclobacteriaceae bacterium | reverse complement strand
TAAGGTTCCTTTCCGCCCTTATGGAACCTGATGTAGATAATGTGCAGAGCAGGGCGATCGTGGAATATTTTTCCAAAAACCTGGCCGTCCCAGCCAGTTTTATTCTACTCACCTATGTGTACCATTCGAAACGAAAAAACGCCTATGCCATAGCCATTTTGCTTCTTACCTTGTTTTTTGCCATTGTACGCGCCAGAAGGGGACTAATATTTATGGTGGTTTGCCCTTTTCTTTTTGCTTACCTGTTGTACTGGTTCAATTCCAAGCGGAAAATGCTTATGCTGGCGATTTCCGTGGGATTGTTGATGATGCTCGGGGCTGGGATAATTTATTTTCTCAGCAACTATTCCGGGGATATTTTTTCCGGTATAGAAGAACGCGGGGTGGAAGACACCCGGACGGGCGTGGAATTGTATTTCTATGGAGATATGAAGGGAATCGATTGGGTGATTGGCCGGGGGATGAATGGAGAATATTACTCCCCGACCATGGAGGAAGGTAATTATCGCGGGACCATCGAAACGGATTACTTAAATATGATATTGAAGGGAGGCCTGGTCAATTTGGGATTGCTGCTTTTGATCCTGGTTCCTGCCATATTTCTCGGCATCTTCCGATCTAAAAACACCCTGGCGAAAGCCTCCGGGATCTGGATTTTAATCTGGCTGTTGAATACCTACCCGTCCACGGTACAGGTTTTTTCCTTGTATTATTTGTTGGTGTGGATCGGGGCCGGGATATGTTATTCCAGAACCATGAGGAATATCCCGGAAAGGTTTTTAATCACTTACTTTCAGTCATTAAGGAGTGATGGTTCGTCAAAGCAATAGTTAATCACCGATGCGCAATTTCTTTGTTTACCCCAAACCGGACAAGATCATTGGATCGCCCAATCCGTATATTACGAATCTTATCAAAGCTTTATCCAGGCACCACAGGGTGGTAAACGCAAACGCCAAAAACCGTGGGGTATTTAATCTGTTCAGGTTTCTTTTTCAAACGGATGTCTACGTGTTAAACTGGATCGAGAACCTCACTGAAAAGCGGATGGGGAAGCTGCAGGCGGTGGCTTTTGTCTGCTTTATGGGTTGTGCGAAACTGTTAAGGAAAAAAATCCTATGGATACTTCACAACAAGTATTCGCACCATAGAAAGGAAGATCCCTGGATTGATTTTTTGTTCCGTTTTATGATGAAATATGCAGACAAGATCATCACCCATTCTCATTCCGGCCTGGAATTTGTGCAGGGCCATTTTCCCGAAGCCGCCCATAAGGTGGAGGTAATTTATCATCCCGTGGATATTTCAGTGTATAAAGACAAACCTTCAGCACCCGAATATGATTTTCTTATCTGGGGGTCCATCTACCCCTACAAGGGCATTGACAAGTTCCTGGGGTACTTGAAAAACAATCCGCCCTCTCATCCATACCGGATCCTGTTGGTGGGAAAATGCTTCAACCAGCAATACAAGGAAACGTTGACGGGGCTGCTTACGGAAAACGTAACATTTTATGACGAGCTGTTGGGGATGGATAAAATCGCGGAATTTTCAGGCAGGGCCAGGTTTACCTTGTTTACCTACCAGTCCAAAACGGTGATCAGCTCCGGTTCGCTGATGGATGCGATAAGTATGGGAGCGGTGATCATCGGCCCCAACCATGGTAGCTTCAGGGACCTGAGCCAGTTTGGCTTTGTCAAAACCTATGATTCCTACGAAGATATTTTTGAGATCCACCGGGAACATGTTCTCAATCCTGAGCCTTATGACAGCGAGCGTGACAGATTTCTTAGCGAAAACAGTTGGGAAGGGTTTGTTGAAAAGCTTATCGAGGCACTATAAAAGCGTGATGTAGCTGTGAAAATAAAAGATTAAGAAAATATAAAATTCGTGTAAACTTTTAATTTTTTATAATTATTGGTTGAATTTATTTAAATTGCATATTTATTATGAAGCAAGTAATCCAAAATTTTAAATCCGGAGAATTATATGTTGATGAGGTTCCTTTGCCCTCTGTTTCTAAAGGCATGGTCCTGGTCGAAAATGAATATTCTTTGATTAGTGCGGGGACGGAACGGGGCACGGTAAAGGTAGCCCAGGCTAATTTACTGGGTAAAGCCCGGCAACGGCCAGACCTGGTGGCGCAGGTTATCCAAAA
>DATGOS010000198.1:0-5597 GCA_035305725.1 Cyclobacteriaceae bacterium | reverse complement strand
TGTCTTGGGCAACATCATTGGGAGCAATCTGTTTAATGTGCTGGGAATACTGGGCATATGCTCGGTCATTGCGCCGTTAAGTGTAAAAAGTAATACAACCTGGCTGGAGATCCCCCTGAGCCTATTGGCTGCGGTTGCATTGTATGTAATGGCAAATGACGTTTTATTTGACAGTTTGGACGAAAATATCCTTACGAGGACAGACGGTGTGGTGTTGCTTTTGTTTTTCATAATTTTTTTGGTGTACAACATCACCCTGTCGATCAACAATCCTGAGGATATCGGAGAGAATACCAAGACCTATAGCTATACCAAAGATGTATTCTTTATTGTTGTGGGACTTGCCGGTCTGGTCATTGGTGGAAGGCTGATTGTCACAAGCGCTGTGGAAATCGCAGAATCTTTTGGATTGTCGGAAAGGGTGATCGGACTGACCATTGTCTCCATCGGCACTTCGCTACCCGAATTGGCTACGTCAGTCGTGGCGGTGCGAAAGCAGAATCTTGATATCGCCATTGGCAATGTGGTGGGATCAAATATTTTCAACATATTCCTTATTCTGGGTCTTTCCACGGTGGTAACACCGATTGTGGTACCGCCCGGCGCGTTTGTGGACATAGGCCTTAATATTATTGCGGGCCTGCTGTTGTTTGTTTTTATTTTTACCGGCAAAGGCAGAAGCCTGGAAAGGTGGGAAGGCATCATTTTTCTGACCATTTATATATCCTATTTGACCTATCTGATCACCAGCGGATAGATATCCCGCTATCTAAATGGCGTTACTCCGGGGGCCGTTACGGCAAAATCCTTAAACGGAAGCCTTAGCTGTTCCGCTACAACAAACCCCATAGTGCCCATATCTGCCGGGGGATTGGGATAAAATCCCAGGCGGATTTCCAGCGTGTTAAAGGTTAGATTATCATTTCTCAGTCTGCAGCCCAGGCCAAACGCGTGAAAGTACTGGCCTTTGTAAATGGCGTTATTTCCCAGGGCCAGTATGGACGCATCATAAAAAAAATAGGGAGCCAGGCGGAAACCGACGATGTCGGCGGGCGAGAACGCCACCAGTTCATAGTTGAGGTTCAGACGCTGGTTTCCTAATAGCCTGTCACTCCGAAACCCCCTTATGCCATTTTCCCGGTTGATGGTTAAAAACTCGTTGTTGAACCGGTTTATTCCCCTGGTAAACTCCAGGGTCAAAAAATGGCGGGTGCGGAAACGTCTCCACCGGGTGAGGTTACTGATGTAATTGATGCCGGGACGAATGATGCCCTGTTCGCCTTTTCCGTTCCTATAAAAGGATTCCAAAAGAAGTTCGGCGTGAATATATCCAAGGTCCGGCAGAAACCTCGCCATGGACAGGTTCAGACTTGCAAAGGAGCGGTTGGAAAACTCATTGTGTTCCAAACCTCCACTAAATGTGAATTTTTGACCATAGGGAATGTCTTCCGTACGGCCATAGCTGTAGACCAGCCTGTCTCTGAAATAATGCCGGGTGGAAAAAGAAAAGGAGCCTATGATCAACTGCGCATGCTGAAAATCCTGGTTGTGGTTTTCCGTCACCTCCGGCCTTTCAGAAAACCGCTTTCTATAGTACCTTCCGGAGATGATCCACCTGCTCCTGTCCCTGAATTCTTCGTCTCCAAAATTCACGGGGAAAGACTTGCCCAACCAAAGGTCCTGGTAGCTGTGGGTGGACTGTAGCGTATCCACATCATTTTCACTTCCGGGAACATAAAAGCGCTGCTGCCTGAATTCCTGGCCGATGTCCAGCCCGCCCGCATATTCAATGTTTGGACTGATGAAGTCCCTGCCAAAGGAGACGTTGGTGAGGCGGTATTCATAATTCCGGATAAAGTTTGCTTCTGACTGTATAAAGCTTCTTTGAATGTTCGGCACCCGGTAGGTGAGGCCATATCCGAATTGTTGTTCCTGAAATTTCCGGTTCAAACTGACCTGGGTGGTGAGTTGGTGCCCCAATCCCAGGAAGTTGTTATAGGTAAGGTCGAGAGCCCCTCCGTTTGCGCCGTAAAAGTCCATCCCGAAGGAATAGGCAAAAACATCCTGCGTCAACACCTGTAGGGTGACCGAATCTCCCCGCGAAAGACTGTCGATCGGGAGTATCCTCACATCCTTGATAAACGCCAGGTCCCGCAAAATCCGTTCGGCATCCTGAATTCTCTCAGGGTTTAGCCGTTCTCCTTCCTGCAGCAGCAAGTTGCTTTCAATGACCTTTTCACGGGTCGTTGTGTGTAGTTTGTTGCCTATTTTTTCAAAAACGAGCCGGGGCGTCCTGGTGGTATCGTCAACAGAGGGTCCGAACAACATCAGTTGTTTATAATGAAGCTCATCAATCACCTTGTTGCGGTACCTGTTTATTTTCCTTGTGGCAATAAATATATCGTTCCTATTTGGAGAGCGCTGTTCTGCCCCGGGTTCGATGATGAGAAAATTGTATAACTGTTGACTCCACTTCCTTTTGGATGCTTTTTTCCCCAGCTCCCGATAGAAGGTTTCATCATCGGTATTTCCTATCTTAACGGTGAGACTGTCCACAAAAACAAACACGGTGTCTTTCTCCACCTTGATGATATCCTCGTCAAGAATAAAATAGGAACCCTTTTTCACCTTTACAGAGTCGTACGCATAGGTAAGGGTATCCTGTGCCAGGGCGCCGGAAAAGGTTCCGAGGGTCAAAAACAATGGCAACATAAGAAAACTGATCCTCATCAAATCAACTCCGGTATGGGGTGGATATACACTTCGTTTAACGGCAAGGGTAATATCCGAAATTTCACGGAGATATTGTAAAAAGCGGAATTATATGAATTAAATATTTTTAAAGTAACCAATCAGGGTCTTTGGTATAATACTTGCCTTATCTTCAAGACAAATAGGTAAGGGTATTTTCAAAGAGATGACAAATTTTAGATTTTAAATCTCCTAAACGCAAAGCTTATCTAATATTGTTAACCTTAAAAAATTATTACTATGAAATCAGGAAGCTTATTGTTGAGTGCAATCGCAGGTGTAGCGATAGGAATTCAGATCGGTGTTTTAATTGCTCCGGAAAAAGGAGAAGAAACACGTAAGAAACTGTCCAAAAAAGGGGATGATTACCTGGATGAAATCAGTACCCAGATCAACCGCTTTATAGACGGGATCACGGAAAAACTCGATAAGGCAAACCGACATGTAGCTGACACAAGTGACGGCGCAAAAAGTAAGGTAAACGAGTTGAACAGAGAAGTGACCAACAAAATAAAATAAGCGCGGATGCTATCGCGTTTTGAACAGAAGGCCCATGGGAATATTTCATTGGGCCTTCTGTATTTCCGTGATACTTTTTATTTATTATCTAGAGATTTAACCCAGTGAATATTTACTATGCCTATAAAAGACAAAACCGCATTAATTACCGGGGGCAACCGGGGAGTAGGTTATGGAATCGCCGAAGCCCTGGTGAAGACGGGAGTAAACGTCGCCATTACAAGCCGGTCTGAAAAAAAAGCCATTGCCGCCGCCGAATCCTTAAATAAACTGGGAAAGGGCGAGGCGATAGGGTTTGAAGTGGATGTCCGGGATTTGAATGAACAGCAAAACGCCGTACGCCTTACCTTGGAAAAATGGGGCAGGCTGGACCTTTTTGTTGCCAATGCCGGAGTAGGCAACTTCGGGAACGTCGAGGACCTTACCGTGGAGGAATGGAAGGAAACCATCGATACCAACCTTACAGGTGCTTTTTATAGTATTAAAGCGGCTGTGAAGGCACTTAAAACCTCCAAAGGAATGTTTGTTACCATTTCCAGTTTGGCCGGGGCCAATTTTTTTGCCGGAGGCGCCGCTTACAATGCCAGTAAGTTTGGTCTAACGGGATTTACCCAGGCGGTGATGCTTGATCTTAGGCAATCCGGTGTGCGGGTCAGCACAATTATGCCCGGTTCTGTAGCCACCGGGTTCAATAACCGCGAGGTAAGTGATGCCGACAACTGGAAGATCCATCCGGAAGATCTCGGAAAACTTGTCGTGGACCTGTTTGAAATGGATCCCCGGACACTTCCCAGTAAAATCGAGGTTAGGCCTTCCCAGCCCCCGGTAAAATAAGCGGGTATTTTTAGGGAAGTGACAAGGGCATATTCAGGGATTGCCACAAGATCAGTGTACATTAATATTTTAAGAGGTCGTTTAATGTTTTGGTCGCGAGGGCCAGTGCTGCGTCGTCAACAGTGCCCAGCCTTTCTACCAGACGGTCTTTGGAAACCGATCGGACATGAAAAACCAACATCTCCGAGTCGGTTTTTAGCCCATTGCTTTCGTCAGGTTTTAAAATTGGATTTCCCTTGTAATTTTTGATCTTGGATGATAGGGGTACTACAATAACAATAGGCAGGTATTCATTCAATAGGTTGCCACTTAGGATCACAACAGGCCGGAAGCCGGCTTGTTCGCTGCCTTTCGTCGGGTTCAGGTCGGCATACCAGATTTCCCCCTGCTTCATTCTTGCAGTTGTTTCAGATAATCTTCCAGACCTTCTTCGGCAAGAGCCAACATATCCTCATCCGTTGAAGCCTTTTTATAGGACTGGATATACTCGGCTTTATCCAGATGCTCCAAATACAGGCGGAGGGCTTTTTCTATTAATTTATTCTTGGGCAAGGACAAGGTGCGCGCCTTGTCCGATAAGCGTTGCAGCAGCTCGTCAGGAAGGGTACTGGTGAACGTAGCCATAATTTTTATATTTAAGAATTAAAAATATAAATTATATTTGTAAAAAACAAACATGTTTTTACCCTTTTTTGCTTTAGTATTGGGGAAGGCATATTTCTTTTTTGGAAACGGACACAAAACGTCACGCGGCTCAGCCTGAATATCCCGGAAGAGACGATGGTTAACTTTATTGATCCCAAATTAAGTCCGAGTCAGTTTGGCCTTTTTATCTGTATCCGCTACCTTAGTGAGGCCAAATATTTGGTCTATTCGTTTTTGTCTGAAATTTTCTGAATCCGTTTTAATCTAAACCATGTATCATGAAGCAAATTCTACAATACCTGGTCCCGCTGCTTTTGTTGCTCCTATGTTTTAAAACCTATGCCCGGCAGGATGATCACCGATATCTTTCCAGTCACATATACGAAGAGGGAGGAGTGGGTTTTACGGGGGATTATCACCTGCCTCTTGAAATTGTCTTTCAAAAGGATGGAAAAGCGATAATTGGTGGACAGTTTTCCGCTTATAACGGTCATCCGGTCACCGCATTGATACGATTAAATCAGGATGGTAGCTTAGATAATTCCTTCAATTCAAAGGTGAGATTTGAATTATCTGTTCAAGGAGAACCGGCTGTTAGCGAAATTGTCCAGCAGCCGGACGGGAAGTTGATTGTTAGTGGAATATTTGATTCCTACAAAGGCTGGCCTGCCAAAAGTATTATCCGTTTAAACCCGGACGGAAGCAGGGACCATTCTTTTGATGCAGGCACTGGTTTTGACGGTAACATACGCGCTCTGGCCCTTCAGCCCGACGGGAAGCTTTTGGTAGCAGGGTCTTTTACCACCTTTAGGGGCAATCCTGTGTCGGAAATCGTAAGGCTAAACCCG
>DATGOS010000197.1:0-4594 GCA_035305725.1 Cyclobacteriaceae bacterium | reverse complement strand
TCGTTCTCATTTTTTCCTTTTCTTTAATAATAGTAACTCGGGATCGGATTACAGAATAGGTGATTGTCCGGGAACGGGTACGGGATAATTACCATGTTCATCAGGCATCACGGGCGGATTGGCATTCCAGGCGAATTGCTCGGGCAGAATGCTTAAGGGAGAATTTAAAGCTTCCTCCCACTCCACCAATTGGCCGGAATGTGCTGCCATCCTTGCCAACAGGGTAGTCATGGTACTCATTGCGCCCCATTCCGTGTCGTTCATATAAGTGTCATTCCGGATGGCTGCAAAAAATTCATCATGCTCAATCTGGCTTGGGTTTCCATTTTCCCTCCTATTGGTTCTCCACAACACTTTTCCAGCCCGGTCCTTAATGCCTTCCCTGGAATTGGCCGTCCCTTTCGTTCCCTGAAAGAAGGCGCCCCCCTTGTTATAGGTGCCTTGTGTCGTGCGGATCTGGCTGTTGAGTTTCGTGCCGTCGGCGTATTCATATTCCACAAAAAAGTGGTCGAAGATATCCCCGTTGTCCGGTCCTTTAAAGGAAGACCTACCGCCCAGGGCATGCGCACGGACCGGATAGGATCCTTTGACCCAATTGACAATGTCCGTATTGTGGATCTGCAGGCCAGCGGGTGAACCAGCCCATAGCCAGTTGAAATGACGCCAGTTGCGCATCTGGTACTCCATTTCCGTCCAGTCTTCCTGCCTTTGTATAAGCCTAACCGGTCCAATCATGTAGTAATCTGAAACCGACAGGATATCTCCTATTTCCCCTGCGTGAATTCTGTCTACCATTTCCTTCACACCCGGATCATAACGGTTTTGCAGTCCGACGAGGACTTTCAGGTTTTTCTTTTTGGCCGCTTCTCCAGCCGCCAACACCTGTCTTACGCCCGGTGCATCGGAAGCTAGCGGTTTTTCCAAAAAGACATGTTTTCCGGCATTTACGGCTGCTTCAAAATGCATGGGTCGGAAAGCCGGAGGGGTAGCCAAAAGGACCACATCTGCCAAAGCTATGGCGTCCTTATAAGCGTCAAATCCGACGAATTTATGATCTTCCGGAACGTCAATGGCACTTTTTAAATCTTCAATCTTCATTAGATTGTTATAGGAGTCGTCCAGCTTATCCCTAAATGCGTCTGCCATGGCCACCAGCTTTACATTTTTGCTGGCACGAAGCGCGTTTACCGCCGCCCCGGCACCCCTTGAGCCGCATCCGATCAGGGCAATTTTCAGCTCATCGTCATTCTGTACACGGACACTGGCACTGAGTGGTAGGGATGCCCCTAGCAAAGTACCCCCTAATACAGCTCCGGAGCCTTTTATAAAGTTTCTTCTTGTAAATACCATTTGTCTTTTGGTCTTAATTCAAGCAATAAATAAATTGTAATAAATGATCTACCTGTTACCCAATACTTTCTAAAAAATTATGGAAAGGCAGAAAATCCGCACATATTGGATCGCAAGGTAATTAGATAAGCCTAATAAAAGCAAAATAATTCCCTACAACTTGCTCAATATCGCCCCCGCGGCGTCCAGTTCGCTGTCTGATTTTGCAAAACAAAACCTCAGCAACTTGTGGTTTTTCCTGTCGTGGTAAAAAACTGAAGTGGGTATCGAGGCGACCCCAACTTCTTTGGTGAGCCTGACGGCCAGGTCAAAATCATTTTCAGAGGAAATGGCTTCATAAGCCAGCATCTGGAAAAAACTTCCTTCGGCGGGAAAATACTTAAACCTTGAAGGGCCGATGGCTTTTAAAAAGCGGTCGCGCTTCCGCTGGTAAAATGCCGAAAGCTGTAGGTAATGGTCAGGCTGGTCCAGAAATTTGGCAAGGGCATACTGAATGGGCGTGACCACGCTGAAGGTTACGAACTGATGAATCTTGCGAAACTCCAGACTCATTTCTTTCGGAGCCAGGCAGTACCCCTGTTTCCACCCGGTAATATGGAAGGTTTTGCCGAAAGAACCGCAGACGAAGGTCCGCTTTTGTAACTCCGGGTTCATCATCAGTGACTGGTGCGTCCTGCCTTCAAAGACAATATGCTCATACACCTCATCACTGACCAGCAGTATCCGGCTGTTTCTGACCAGTTCAGCAAGAGCATTCAGGTCGCTTTTTGACAACACTTTTCCTGTAGGGTTGTGGGGCGTATTAATAACAATGAGCCTTGTTCGGGGGTTGATTTTTTGTTTTACCAGATCCCAGTCTATCTCAAACGGGGGATCAAGGCTAATATAAA
This sequence comes from Cyclobacteriaceae bacterium, assembly GCA_035305725.1. GTDB lineage: Bacteria > Bacteroidota > Bacteroidia > Cytophagales > Cyclobacteriaceae > DATGMS01. The sequence goes on along the minus strand of DATGOS010000197.1, from coordinate 2,354 downwards.
CCGGGACGCCTCCTGCAAGTTTTACCGCGGGGGCATAGCTGTCATAGGACGGCTCGAAAATAATTACCTCGTCCCCCGGGCGGACTACGGTGGTAATGGCGGAAAAAATAGCTTCCGTCGCGCCTGTAGTGACGGTCACCTCCTCCGTGGCATCGTAACGGACCCCGTAAAGGTTTTGGGTTTTTTCAGAGATCTTTTGGCGCAGCGCAGGAACCCCGCTCATGGGGGCATATTGATTTTCTCCTTTTTCCATATAAAACTGAATCAGATGCTTCAGTTCGGGAGAGCAGTCGAAACTCGGGAAGCCCTGGGACAGGTTAATCGCACCGTAGTCTGTCCCCAACTTGGACATAACGGTAAATATTGTGGTTCCAACCTCAGGCAGCTTGGAATTTATATCAGGCGAATTGGTCATGTTTTTGTTTAATTTTACCGGAATATAAGAAAATATCCAGGGACATCTGGAAACTTACCGATTGGAGAAATCGGATTTTATCGTTAATATTGATTATAAATACACTGCTAAAAGCACCCTTTTTAGCAAAACATCCATGAGAATCACCTTTACTACTATTTCAATAATGGTAATTTTGGCCACTTCCTGTGGAGACAAAAACAGTAATTCCGACCCGGAATTCTGGAAAAATCCGGCGCAAATCGATCTGGCAGACATACAAAAAAGAGGAACGATCAGGGCAGTAGTCGACAATTCCTCTACCAGCTACTATATATACAGGGGGAGGAGGATGGGATATGAGTACGAAATGCTCAGGAATCTGGCCAACCGTCTGGATGTCCAGCTCAGACTGGTCGTCACGGATGATATCATGGAGGCGTTCAGATTTCTCAATGAGGGGAAAGCGGATGTTGTCGCCATGAATCTGGAGGCTTCGGAGGAAAGAAAAAAATTCGCCAGGTTTACTGATCCCATCAATACCTTAAGCACCGTTCTGGTTCAAAATGCTGATGGGGAGGTTTTGACCGATACCAGGGATCTGCACCGGAAGGAAATCCATATTCGAACCGGTTCCATTTACAGACAGCAGCTTGAGAAGCTTCAGGATTCCCTAAATATAAGCCTGCAAATCACTGAGGTACCGGAATCTTCCGAAGAAATGGTGGAAAAAGTCATTTCCGGTGAAATTGATTATACCATCGTTGACAATGACATAGCACTGGTCAATGCTACTTATTACGACAATATCAATGTAAAGCTGCAGATCAGTGCGCCTTCGGAGGTGGGTTTTGCGATTCGAAAAAACGCACCGGATCTCCTGGCGGAAATTAACCGGTGGATCGCGAAGTCAAAGGAGTCCGACTACTTTGCCATTTTGTATGCCAAATACTTTCTAAACAAAAAGAACAGTTACTTCCGCTCTACCAGTGCCTTTTCTTCTGTTTCAGGAGACCGGATATCCGTTTACGATGAAATTATCAAACAAGGAGCCCAGGAACTTGGGTGGGACTGGCGGCTGCTTGCGGCACTTGTTTACAAAGAATCCCGTTTTGATCCGTCGGCCGTGTCCTACGCGGGTGCGCAGGGACTGCTTCAGTTGATGCCCGTCACCCTCGAACGGTTTGGCGTGACCGACAGTGAAAATCCCTCAGAAAGCCTTATGGCCGGGGTACAGTTTCTGAAGTACCTGGACAAATTCTGGAGGGAAAGGGTCCCTGACCCTAACGAACGGATCAAATTTATACTGGCTTCATACAATGTGGGCCACGGGCATGTGGAGGATGCGTGGAGGCTAGCCCTCAAGTTTGGAAAGGATACAAAACGCTGGATCAATGTGGCATATTATCTGGAAAGGAAATCACAAAGGGAGTTTTATAGGGATCCTGTGGTAAAAAACGGTTATGCCAAGGGGCATTTGGCCGTAGATTACGTACAGGATGTGATCAACCTTTACGAATCCTACAGGGTTTTGGTGCAGCCATGAGCCCGGATGGAGCTTTCCAGCTAGATTCCCGGAATTGAGATTCCCATCACCTTCCTGTAAGTCGCCAGCGCGAATTTGTCGGTCATGCCGGATATATAATCGATCAGCACCCGCAACAATGGATATGGACTGTTTTCCGTTTCCCCGTACAGCAGGGGAAAGTGTGGAGGCAATAGTCGTAGGATGCTTTTGTCCCTGCCGGCCATGCGCTCCTTCTGGTAATATTGGTGGTAAAGCGCTTTTGAAAACACTTCTAATAAACCTTCCAGAACCTGGAATCCTGCGGCTTCCTTCTCCAGGACCGGCTCGGATCTGTAAATCTTTTTGATGGAGATTTCGCTTATTCTGGACAAGGCAGGGGCCGAAGGTATAATTTCCGTCAGCGGCTGGTCAAATTCCCCTTCAAGCATCTTT
>DATGOS010000196.1:0-5175 GCA_035305725.1 Cyclobacteriaceae bacterium | reverse complement strand
AGGGTGGAAACCACCGACAGCGAAGATAAATTTTTGGTGTTTGGCCGGGGTATTCTTCACCTGTCCATTTTGATCGAAACCATGCGCAGGGAAGGCTACGAACTGCAGGTGGGTCAGCCACAGGTCATCATAAAAGAAGTCGACGGAGAAAAACTTGAACCTATTGAAATCCTGTATGTGGACGTACCGGAAACCGCCGCGGGAAAGGTCATCGAACTGGCCACGCAGAAAAAAGGCGAACTGTTGGTGATGGAACCAAAGGGGGACCTTCAGCATCTGGAGTTCCGGATTCCATCGAGAGGCCTGATCGGCTTGCGTAACAACGTACTGACCGCCACACAGGGTGAAGCCATAATGAACCATCGATTTTCCGCGTACGAGCCCTACAAAGGTCCCATTCAAGGAAGAATCAACGGCTCCCTCATCTCTATGGACAACGGACCATGTACGGCCTATTCCATTGACAAACTACAGGACCGGGGAATTTTCTTTGTGGAACCTGGTGAGGAACTATATGCGGGACAGGTGATCGGAGAGCATAACCGCGACAATGATCTCGTGGTCAATGTACAAAAGGGTAAGCAGTTGACCAACATGCGTGCCTCGGGCTCCGACTCCAATACCAAAATAGCGCCTGCCAAAAAGTTTTCCCTGGAGGAGGGCATGGAATATATACAAAAGGACGAGTACCTGGAAATCACCCCCAAAAACATCCGTATGCGGAAGATCTATCTGGATGAGGGCGAAAGAACCCGAAGGGCAAGAGCTTCCAATTGATTTTACCCTGTTGCCATACCCAAGGTTTACTCCTTGAATATGAATTGTTGAACATTGCGTGTTGAGTGTTTTATTTCATTAAAAAAACACTCAATACGCAACTCCCAATATGCAACAACCAAAGGTTTAATCTTCGTTTACTAGGGATTTGAAACCCACAAACCTTTCTATCTACTCACCCTGGGCCAAGGAAAATCCGCGCTCACCGTCAAAGGTGTAGAGGTTTTCGGTTTTTATAAAATCAAATCCCTGGTCTGCCACCTGCTGCAATACCGACAGGACCTGGGAATGGGAAACCTGCGATTCATCCGCCTTGATAAACCGCACCCGCCAATGGTCCGAACAAAAAGTTTCCGGTAGCCCTTCAGGATATACCTTCACGCCCCGGTTTGTGATCAATTGCATCTTCAAACCATCCGCATTGACGGCCTGTAGCTTTTCTCCCATCACGTTGGGATCCCGCGTACCCTCTGCCCAGTCAATAAACACGTCAAACCCAACCAACACCTTGTCTGAAGGTGTTCTTTGCTTAAGCCGCACCGTCCCGGAGGCATCACCGGCCGGATCGTCCAGATATCTGACAGGCTTCATGCCCTGCGGTTCCTGGCCCAGTCTTTCAATTACCGCCTCAGCGAATTCCTGGGTACCGACTTTCTGTTTAGAAATTCCTTCCTGGTATATATCCCCGGTGTGGATGCCGTCTTCCAGGGTTTTCATCCAGGCGTTACTGATCTTTTCTGCCACCTTCGGCTGCCCTATATGCACCAGCATCATGATGGCGCCATTCAAGAGACCGGACGGGTTGGCGATGTCCAAACCGGCGATATCTGCGGCGGATCCGTGTATGGCCTCAAACATGGCCACTTCTTCACCGATGTTGGCAGATCCTCCCAAACCTACAGAACCAGTGACCTGTGCGGCAATGTCGGAGATAATATCCCCATACAGGTTTAGGGTGACAATCACATCAAACATTTCGGGACGCTCTGCAATCAAAGCCGCTCCAATGTCAATGATCTTGTGGTCTGCCTGAAGATCGGGATATTCCCGGGCCACTTCTTTAAATATGTTGTGAAACATGCCGTCCGACAATTTCATGATGTTGTCCTTGGTCATGCAGGTCACTTTTTTTCTGCCATACTTACGGGCATATTCAAACGCATACCGTATTATTTTTTCACTTCCTGGCCGGGAGATCAATTTGAGGCACTGATAAACTTCTTCGGACTGCCGGTGTTCTATGCCCGCATACAGGTCCTCTTCATTTTCCCGAATAATTACCAGGTCGGTTTCCGGGTAATGGGTTTTAACAAAGGGCGCATAGGCTTTATTGGGCCTGACATTGGCATACAGGCCCAGCGTTTTACGGGTAGTTACATTCAGGCTTTTAAACCCTCCTCCCTGCGGTGTGGTAATGGGGGATTTTAGAAAAACTTTGGTATCCCTGAGGGAGTCCCAGGCCTTATCTTCAATTCCAGAACTTATTCCTTTCAAATAAACTTTCTCTCCAATTTCTATTATCTCCGGCTCAATGCTCGCGCCCGCGGCTTCCAGTATGGAAAGGGTGGCCTTCATAATTTCCGGGCCAATGCCGTCACCATAGGCCACTGTTATTTTTCTTTTGGAACTCATATTGAAATTTGGATTGTTGTCTGGAAATTTGATGTAAATCAAAATTAAGGAAAATATAGTGGAATAATGCCCTTTCATAACAGGGCCCGTCGATATTTCCTTCCCGTGCTCAAAAATGCCTGCAAAACAGGCGTCTATGATTTTTGACCGGAATGCTTTGTGATTGGAACACGACCTTGTATATTTGAATCTCAACATTGACGTTAAAAGAATGGCTGAACTTAAAAATATTCTTTCAGAAAATAAAGATGGAATACTTTGCCTCACCATCAACAGAGAACCCAAATTAAATGCCATAAATCTCAATACGCTAGAAGAAATAAAAAACATCTTCAACGAAGTCAACGACAACAAATCAATAAAGGGAGTAATTTTGACCGGAGCGGGGGAGAAATCCTTTGCCGCAGGGGCGGATATCAATGAAATATCCGAACTGAATGAACTTAATGCCAGAAAATTTGCCGAAAACGGCCAGGAGATATTGAGCCTGATAGAGACCTGCCACAAACCTGTGGTTGCGGTGGTAAACGGATTCGCCCTTGGCGGAGGATGCGAGCTGGCGATGGCCTGTCACATGCGCATCGCCACCTCCAATGCACAGTTTGGACAGCCTGAAGTCAACCTGGGCCTCATACCGGGATATGGCGGCACCCAGAGGCTGACCCACCTTATCGGGAGAAGCAAAGCCAGCGAACTGTTGATGACCGGGGACATGATCGGGGCAGAAGAGGCAAAACAACTCGGACTTGTCAACTACGTACTCCCCACCAAAGCTGAAGCGTTGGCAAAAGCCGAAAAAATCCTGAACAAAATTATATCCAAAGCTCCGCTTGCCATCGGGATGATCGTGGATTGCATCAACTCTGTTTTTGCTGATGATGAAAACGGCTATCAGATAGAGGCAAACAGCTTTGCCAGGTGTGTGAAATCGGAAGATTATCTGGAAGGCACCTCCGCCTTTCTGGAAAAAAGAAAACCTAATTTTAAAGGGGAATAAGTCCCCTTTTTTTTTAGCCCATGAGCCAACTCAAACAACTAGCCGGACAGACGGCCATTTATGGGGTGAGCAGCATTTTGGGCAAGACCATCAATTTTTTACTCCTCCCCATTTACACCAGTTATCTTCCCAAGGAAGACGTCGGCGCTTTCACGGTCATTTACGCTTTTATTGCTTTTTTTAATGTGGTATTTACGTATGGGATGGAAACGGCGTTTTTCCGTTTTTCCACCGGAAAAGGCCTCGATCCCCAGAAGGTCTACGGCAATACCCAATCCCTTCTGATCACAAGTTCACTATCCCTTGGCGCATTGCTGTACCTGAGCGCGGTGCCATTGGCTGAACTTCTGAACTATCAGGGACAGGCATACCTGTTTAAATGGGTAGCCATGATCCTTACCATTGACGCCCTGATGGCCATTCCCTTTGCAAAGCTTCGCGTTGAAAACAAAGCGCTGTTATTTTCCTTTTCCAAGCTGCTCGCCATTTTGCTAAACGTAGGCTTCAACATATTTTTTATCGTCTTTTGCCATCATGTGTACGAGGGAGATATCCTGTCTTTTCTCCAACCTTTGGTGCAGCGCTTCTACCGTCCGGATTGGGGGGTGGATTATATCCTTCTTTCCAACCTGCTGGCCAACCTGGCCATACTTCCCCTCCTTCTGTATGTCAGTGGAAAGTTCACCTTTGGCCTGGACCGGAATTATTTACGGCCCATGTGGCACTATGCCCTTCCTTTGTTGTTTATGGGCCTGGCCGGCGTGACCAATGAAGTATTTTCCAGGGGATTGTTTGAATACGCCTTGCCGGAAAATTTTTATGAAGGTCTGACCAAGCGGGAAGCAGGGGGGATTTTTGGCGCAAACTTCAAACTGGCCATCCTGATGAACCTGGTCATACAAGCCTTCAAATACGCCGCAGAGCCATTTTTCTTCAAGCAGGCAGACAACAAGAACAACCCTGCACTATTTTCCCGCGTGATGCATTGGTTCATCATTTTCTGCTCCTTCTTGCTGGTGGCCATCACGGTCAACCTGGAGACCATAGGCCCGCTGTTTCTGAGGGGGGAAGGTTATGAAATGGGACTTCAAATTGTGCCCATCCTGTTGTTGGGATACCTGTTCCTCGGTATCTATTACAACCTGAGCATCTGGTTTAAACTCACGGACAAAACCCAATACAGCTTTTACATTACCCTGATCGGCGCGGTCATCACGGTGCTGGTAATTTTTAGCCTGATCCCCTTATTGGGTTTTATGGGCGCAGCCCTCAGCACGTTGTTGTCCTACCTGACCATGAGCATTGTTTGTTATGTTGTCGGACAGAAACATTATCCCATCCCGTATCAGGTTGGAAAAGGAATTTTCTATTTGGCTACGGCCTTTGTTTTGGGATATTTGGGCTTTCTGTTGGAATTTCAGAACCCGCTATTCGGTTTCTTTGTCAGAAACCTCTTCGTGTTAGCTTATGGTGTAATTATTATCTTAATGGAAAAAAAGGAATTATCTTTGATCCTCCAGGCGTTATTAGGAAACATGCATTATGCAAATAAGAGTAATCAATAATTCCAGTCACCCACTACCCGAGTACCAAACCTCACTATCCGCAGGGCTGGACCTTAGGGCAAATTTGGATCAACCGGTCGTTTTGGCTCCCTTGGAAAGAAAGCTGATCGGCACGGGCCTTTTTATTGAATTGCCTGCCGGTTACGAAGCGCAGATCAGGCCCAGGAGCGGCCTGGCCTATAAACACGGCCTGTCGGTATTGAA
>DATGOS010000195.1:0-3439 GCA_035305725.1 Cyclobacteriaceae bacterium | reverse complement strand
TATGGTAAAACCTTCCCCGGCTGGCAGGCGTTTGGCGGTAGAAGCCAACTGACCCCTTACTTCCACATGTGGCTCCACCGAGGCGAGCTGCGACAGCGCTTCGGCCACTGCGGTAGAAACCTTCCCACGGTCACCCACAAGTCTCACCGCCCACATACGAACAAAGGGATCGGCATGCTTCATCGTCTGAACGGCAAGCTCATCCGTCAATCCGCCACTAAGGTTGATGGCCCAAAGTGCTTCTAAAGCCTCCTGCGCATCGCCTGACTTAAGCATGGGCAACAGTACGCCTATAGCAGAGGGGTCTTTCCTGTCCCCAAACTGCCTTAAGGCCTCCCGGCGAAACCATTTGTTATCATGGGAAAGCAGACCGGCCAGTTCTGCATGGGAGTAGGTGCTCAGGTCAAATGCCGGAAGCGGCTTTGTGCCTGCCTTGTCTCTCAGCCGATAAATCCTTCCGCTGCTCTTGTGCCAGGTATCCCGGGGATCGACATGCGAAAGCCGGCTGTCGTACCAGTCCGCCATATAAACGGCGCCGTCGGGTCCCAACTTAACATCCACCGGGCGAAACCACTGGTCTTCTGTCTCCAAAATTATCGGACCGTCCACATTTTTAAAGGAAGAACCATGTTCCTCAAAGGAGGTCAACTGTACAAAATGGTGTAGCGGATTTATGGCAAACATTTGATTGTCATACTTTTCGGGCAGGCTTCCGCCTTCATATTTTATAAAGGAATGCGTAAACCGCTTCCGCTCTCCCTCCAGGGGCATGTTCGGCAGGTAGCCGAATGCGTAGGGATTGGTAAGGGGGCCGTGTTTGCCCCAGCTTTTGATGTAGTAAGCGCCTTGTTTGTAATAGGGTCCCCGGTCGTATCCGTTGGAACCCGAAAAAATCCTTCCTTTGCTGTCAATCTCCACATTGAAAGCATTGTTCCCCCCTCCTTCAGCAAATATCTCAAACACCTTTGATTCCGGATGATACCTCCAGATGGCCTGCCCCAAAAATGCCACATCTTTGGAAACCGCGGAGCTAACATTGGCGGTGGTGGTACTGCCCTGCGCCCCGTATAGCCAGCCGTCCGGTCCCCAGGTGAGGCTGTTGGCGACCGCATGGGTGTCTTCCAAGCCAAATCCTTCCAGGTGTACTTCAGGATCGCCTTCAGGGATGCCGTTTCCGTCTGCATCTGGAAAAGCAAGCAGGTAAGGAGGATTCAACACCCAAACCCGCCCCCTGCCAAGGCCAACGCCCGTAGCAATATTTAACCCCGTAATGGCATCAGTTGCCTTATCGTAGGTGCCGTCCCCGTCAGTATCTTCAAAAAAGGTAATTTTATCCGCGCCTTTCGCCCCAAGCGGAGGCGCTTCCGGGACTTTGTCAAACTTTACCCGGGTGTGGTTGTCAATAGCAGTGATTTTAAGGCCTTCCGGGTATGGATATTGATGGTACTGCACCACCCACAACCTGCCCCTGTGGTCAAAGCTGATCTGAAGGGGCTGGATAATGTCGGGTTCGGCCAGAACCAGCTCCAGCTCCAGGTCTTCGGCATGGGAAAACGCGGCCAGTGCGTCTTCGGGCGAGGTGGGCTTTGAATCCGGGTCGGTAAGGTCGCCGCGGCCCTCATAGTTTTCCATAAACCGCGCCACCTCTTCCGTGGCGGCATATTTGGCCATCTCCGACTGGGGCTTTTGGTCACAGGCCGCAATTGTGCACGCGGAAAAAATGGCAATAACTGTGCGTGAATTCAGGAAATATCTTAAAAGCATTTTTACGCTTGGTTAATCAGGTCAAAACAGGGCTGAAGATCAATTATTTGAAGGGAGTAAGGGGGCAGTCTGTTCCGCCGAAGTCACCCCGGGAGGCAATTCTATCACTTTCAGGTTGCGGAAATGAATCGGTGCACCTTCAGCTTCCAGGCATATATAACCCTTTTTCTGGGTGGATTTGCTGATTCCATTGACAAACTTTCCGTTCACGGCAAGTTTAATCACCCCATCTATACATACCACATCATAGGTGTTCCATTCCCCCGTGCCTTTGACCCGGTTTTCAATGGATTTGCTTCTCGGGCCCCTGGGATTGTCGGGCACTATTTCCACGCCTCCTACCCCAAACAATTCCCCGTGTACATAAGCGATGGGAGGTTTTTCACCATTTCGTGTATTGAGGTTGACCCATTCCAGGTCAAGCATCTGTACCTCCACGCCGTCGGGGAGCCTGTTTTTGCCTGGGACAGCCCCGCTCCACACAAAGGTCCCGGAATTTCCCCCTGGCTCCATATGTTTCCATTCCACATGCATGATGAAATTTTCATATTGCTTTTCCGACCTCACTACACCAATGGGCAGTCCACTACAAACAAGAATACTATCCTCAACGGACCAGGTGTCTTTTTCGGTATTTACGTTGATCCATTTCATGGACTGTTCCTCCACCTGGCCTGCTGTGGTAATATGCTGAAGCCCGGTTTCCTTTCCGAATTCGAACATTACCTCCTGGCCAACAGCAAGAAAGGAAAACCCAAACAGGGAAGTAAGGGCGGCGGCAAAGCTGCGAAGAGCGATCTTCATAATTTTATTTTTACTGGATTTTTAAAATTTGAAAGGTCAAAATAAGCAAATTTGGCTTATCTTAAATAAAAGAACCGATAATTTCTTTATCATTTACGCGAACGGCCACAAACGCCGGTTAACCAGAACTATCGGGAACACTCGCCTGGCGCCTTAAATGGCTGTTTAATTAAATGACTTTGCCTCTAATTTACAAACTGCGCTGGTTTATTGCCGGCTTCTTTTTGTATATTTACCCATAACCAAATTATTTCCCATGATATTGCCTGCCTTCATACCCCTGTTCTTTCTTTGGAACGCACTTTGGTATGCACCAACAACTCCGGTATTTGAAGCCCAAACCATCGACAATACCTTGGAAATAGGGTACGGCCTGGCCATTGGTGATGTGGACGGGGACGGCAAACCGGACATTCTCCTGGCGGACAAGAAGCAGTTTGTCTGGTACCGTAACGGAGACTGGAAACGGTTTGTAATGGTGGAAGACCTTACACCTGCCGACAATGTATGTATCACGGCCAGAGACATCAACGGGGATGGCAAGGTGGAAGTGGCCGTGGGCGCCCAGTGGAACCCCGGTGAAACATCCGATCCCAAAAAGTCAGGCTCTGTACATTATTTGATCCGGCCGGAAGACCCGACCCAAAAATGGTCGCCTGTGCAATTGCATCATGAGCCCACTGTTCACAGGATGCGCTGGGTAAAAGCGGAAAACAACAGGTACCACCTGGTCGTGCTTCCCCTGCACGGAAGGGGCAATAAGAACGGAGAAGGGGCCGGCGTTAAGGTGATCGCCTATGAGATGCCCCAGGACCCTGACGGTGAATGGATGCACTGGGTAATCGATGAATCCATGCACCTGACCCATAAT
>DATGOS010000194.1:0-3784 GCA_035305725.1 Cyclobacteriaceae bacterium | reverse complement strand
TGTTATCTTTTGCGTCTATAATGCAGCTGCGTCAATCCGGTATCGAATCTTTCCGTCTGTACCAGTTCCAGGGACATTTCCGGCCTGCCGTCTTTAAACAACCGGGTTCCGCTGCCTAATAGTATGGGTACAATAGAAATGATCATTTCATCGATCAAATTCTGTTTCAGCAGTTCGTGGATCACCTCCGCACCGCCGTCGCAGTAAATGTCCTTGCCTTCCCCGGATTTTAGTTGCCTGACCAGATCACCAAGATTTCCGGTGTAAAAATTGGTCCTTCCCACCTTGGGTCTTGGGTTTCTAGTGATGATATATACCTCCCTATCCCCGTTATCGTAGTGGGAGGAACCGATTTCTCTGACGACATAGTCATAGGTTTTCCTGCCGATGATCAAGGTGTCTATGGTTTCCGTGAATTTGGTGTAGCCATAGTCTTCACCTTCTTTTTCGACGAGTTTCAAAAAACCCAGATCGTCGTTGGGCTTGGCGATGTAGCCGTCTACACTGGTTGCAATGAAAATGGATAGTTTGCGCATAAGTTTGTTTGTTGGTTTCCCAAAGTTAAGCAAGCGGCATCAGTGATGCTTTATAAAAATGCGACGGCTTTAAGAAATACTGGAGCGCATCCCGCCTTCCGCCTGAAGTCGTTGGTAAGGTGGGAATGGTGGTAATAGCCGCACTCGAAAGCAATGTCCCACAAGCTCCGGCTTCCCTTAGCAATTATCCCACAGGTTACGCTTAGTAAAACAGAGGCGCAGCCCTGAGCTATCCGTAGCAAAATGGCCTAAACTATCCGGCAAGAGGGGCGTAGCCCTGATATTATTGTAGAAGAAAGCTTCCATTGATGAGAAAGCCTATAGCTGTAAAAGTCAATTCTCACGATCCGTTAGCTTTTCCATTGATTTTGGCTTTTTGATGTCGAACCTCAATGACCGCTGTTGCTTTTATTATGGTATCTCTTCCACCAAGATTTTATTTCCTGCCTTGTCATAGTAGGTGCACGTCATCTTGTCCATGGAGATTGCCCACTTTTCGATGCCCAGTGCCGCACAGCTTTGTATAAAAGTCAGGAAATCGGTTTTGCCTTGTTGATGAGCTAATAACGCTGCTTTAAATTCTTCGCTTTTTGAGGAGTCGGCAATCTCCATAGGGTCGTACTTTGCAGGCACTTTTGCGGTATAGCCATTCGTACCGTGATAGTTAATATGCCCGTCGGATACATATGCTTCGTAATGGGTAACCCCCAATGACTTGATTTCTTTAATGTAAGCAGGGAAGTCCGCACCCGATTTTACTTTGCCGTGAGCATCGTTAATTTGTTCTACTGTAAACATTGTCTTTTGATCTTTATAGGTTGAATTACCATACAAAGGTGCAATGCCGGAAATTGCCCCAATTGTAAAAAGTCGTTTTTCTACAAGCTTCGTTTAAATTGCTCGGGGGTTTCACCTGTGGTCCGTTTGAAGTCTTTGATGAAATGAGCCTGATCAAAAAAATCGTTCTCGTAGCAGATTTCGGTAAGCGATTTTTGTTCTTTCAAGCTATGAAGAACAGCATTAAAACGAACAATGGACGTAAATTTTTTAGGTGTTGTTCCGACTACTTGTCTAAATCTTTTCTCAAAAGGGCTTTGGCTGATACATAGTTTTTCGTTCAATTCTTTTACCCGAATTGTTCCTTTACGCTGATAGATCAGTTTTACAGCTTCGATAATGAGTTTGTCCGTCTCAATGGATTTGAGCTCCTTCAATAAAAAACGTTCAATAATTTCTATACGTTGTTTGTCTGTGGAAGCTATCGATAATTTTTCTTCTACTTCATTCACGCTGCTTTTCTCAAAAATCAGGTCCAGCGAAAGGCTTAAATCGAAAAGTTCATGAGCAGGATGGGAAGAAAAATGCGTAAAACCAGTTTCGGTAAAATAAATCAAGACCGTTCCGATGTCAGCGGAACTTTTGAAGATTTTGTAGCTCTCCGAAATGCCTGTAATCCCCGCGGGAGCCAATAGGTTTAAAGTTTTGTCTTTAATTGTTGACAGTGCTCCCTTATACTGAAACCCCATAACAAGTCCCGTAGAGGGAAGGACTTTGTATTCGTTTTCCACCTTGTTCTCCGATACCACATAATATTTTATGTAGTCCTTTAACCGGGCTGCTTGAAGATGTTTTTCAAATTTCATGGCGGTCTGTCGGCAGTGAAGTTCGGTAAAATTATCTATAGTGGAGTTAAACAGCCGTCCCTTATTTCTGCCCCAACAGCCATCCCAGCAACTCCTCATTATCGACGATGCTCCAGGAATGGGGATGCCGGATATTCTGGGGTTTCCGGACCCTTTATTGGCGGTAACGATCAATTCTGCCTTACTACTTCCCAGGCGGCGGAGCCCGTTGACCATGGCAGAGCATTCAAGTGGACGCTTGCGAAGCTCCGTCCACCCCGAATGACAACACTCTTGCCTTCCTTTTCGGGATGCCGGATTTAACTTAGAACAGTGAAAGAAAACCAATTACGCTAGTCTCCCTTTTTGTGTTTATGAGGCTTCAAAGCGGGATTGTTTTTTGGTGTTTCCTTATTGTCACGCTGACGTTTATCCGGCTGCCCTGTTGACTTTGCTATTCTTTTTGGTCCTGGTTTGATTCCCATCATTTCTACTAGTTTAAGTGAACGATTTCTCGCTTTGTAAAATATCAACAATCCGCTGGTCTTTCAAACTGCTTGCAAATATTGTGTTTTCCGCAGGACACAAAAGTTGGAGCTTCAGTGATATGGACACCCTTCACTCTATTCCAGACTCACCTTGCTCAATCGAATTTCCATCCAATCCACCCATTGTCCCTGACCATCCGCCAGCCGCCAGACGCCTGTCAACTGGCTCCCCTCATCGTTTAATAGCCCCTCAAACTGCAGCCCATCCCCTTCGATGGTCAACCTGTTGTTTTGTAGCTTTCCTGTCATTTTTCCCGATTCACTTTGGTTATTGTAGTAAGAAAAAGTCGCCTGAGTGGCGTCGTCAAGGCTGATCAGCTCAAAGGTTTCACCCCGGTTTTTACCCATCAGGACGTCCGCTTTGTGCAAGATAAAAAAGCCGTCAAGGATCAATTCATAATTGTCTGTGCCGCTAATGTTGACTTCAGGTTCATTGTCCTTGGCCAATATCCGGCCTTCTGTTTTCCACGCTCCGATGAGCTTTAGGAATTCGCTATTTTCGATTCGTGGCTTGTTCATAGGATAAGGTTTTAGGGAAGTTTTGATACTCCTATTCTTCCGCATCTAGTGTCATATCATGCCCTAATATTGCTCCAATAGCCATCGCACCAACTCCTCATTATCCACGATGCTCCAGGAATGGGGATGCCGGATATTCTGGGGTTTCCGAAATCCCTTATTGGAGGTAACGATCAATTCCGCCTTACTATTCACACCGGTCAGGTCAAGATCCCGCTCCTTCAGCCACCAGTCAATATCCGGTTCCGAATAGATCCTGATCAGAAGGGAAAGCATCTTTTTGACAGCCCTTTGGCTTTGGTAATTTGAAAACAATTGAACAACTTGTATTCAGACACTGTGTGGCGCAGATGCTATTTAGACAGCTTCGTCTTTTGTAGTCAATTTCTCAAAACGCTCCTTGAAATCAGGGGTCTCGGTACCCATCCAAATATCCCAGAAGGTGAAATAGAGCCCATAGTTATAGTTGAACTTTTTGTGATGGTCGTCGTGATGCGTGGCCCCAATCAGCCATTTTGCTAACGGGGACCGGGCCCATTTGGCGGAATAAATTTCCACA
>DATGOS010000193.1:0-2908 GCA_035305725.1 Cyclobacteriaceae bacterium | reverse complement strand
CAAACGTCATCGGTCCCTTTATATGCGCCAGGGAAGCCATTAAAAGAATGTCCGTAAAAAACGGCGGCCTGGGCGGGACCATTGTCAATGTCTCCTCCATAGCGGCCAGAACCGGGTCCCCCAATGAATACATCGACTATGCGGCTTCCAAAGGCGCCATTGATGCCTTCACCATCGGCCTCTCCCGGGAACTTGCGGAAGAAGGCATTCGGGTGAATGCGGTGCGGCCGGCTTTTATCCACACGGAAATCCATGCAGACGGCGGGGAGCCAAACAGGGTGGAACGGATCAAGGACAGCATTCCGCTTAAGCGGGGGGGATTGGCCAAAGAGGTGGCGGAGGCAATCCTCTGGCTGGCTTCCGAAAAATCCTCCTATTCCACCGGGATTTTTATCGATGTCACCGGCGGAAGATAGTCCGCCTACCGGACAAAAAGTGATGGACATCCGCTTGTGGATTTGTTTTCATTTTTTATCGGGATGAACTTTGTTTGACTGTAGCGGGATAAAAACTCCATCTGCTTTGGGAACTGCCCGGCAACACAACTTTTTGACCGGTGGAGTGTAGAACTTAAGCCAATGGCCAGAATCGGAGCTAAATCGCCCCACTTCTTTCCACTTATATCCCAGATTCTCATTTTTTCAACAAAAATCATTCGAAGACCTCCTCCCTGCACAGCCTGAACATTTTGTGCATATCGGTCGCTAAGGGTTGGGTTCCTGTCGAGACACAATTATTTACGGGAAAATATAGCGGAAATGCCAAACTTTTGGTACTTTTATTGAGATGTGGTAAAAAGTGGGAGATTGTGGTAGATTCTGTGATTGCTTTTGTTACTTTTGTGTTTGAAGAAGTCCTGATGTTCCTATGGCAAAATTCACGAGCGAGTATGTTTGTAAGCTAGACGCCAAAGGACGCCTGGTATTGCCGGCTAAATTAAAGGCCGCCTTACCGGAAACCAACGGCAATGAGCTCATGATCGTGCTCGGTTTTGAGCCATGCCTGGTGCTGTACCCCATGTTGGAATACAACAAGATCTACAGCAAAATCTCCGGCTTGGATGAACTTAACAAAGGTGACAGAAATATCCAAAGGAATTTTTTCCGCAGAAATGTAGACGTGGAACTTGACAATGCGGGGAGATTCCTGATTCCCAAGTCCATGATGCAGGCTGTAAAAATCGACAAGGAAGCAAAAGTGGTAGGTGTAGGAAACAGGATGGAAATATGGAATCCCGAGATTCTGGAACAGTACGAAATGGACAGTGACGAATTGTCCCTTCAGGTACAAAATGCGGTTTCGAAATGACAGAACCGCATGGATACCATATCCCCGTGATGCTGGAACAGTCCCTGGAGGGATTGGCCATAGATCCGGCCGGGATTTATGTGGATTTGACATTTGGTGGGGGCGGGCATTCCCGCGGGATACTCCATCGTCTGGACCGGGGACACCTGTACGGCTTTGACCAGGACAAGGACGTGCTGGCAAATATCCCTGACGACTCCCGGTTTACCTTTGTACAGGCCAATTTCAGGGACCTTAAAAAGTATCTAAGGCTGTACGGCGTCAGGGAAGTGGATGGCATACTGGCAGACCTGGGGGTTTCCTCCCACCAGATTGATGAGGCCGGCAGGGGGTTTTCCACCCGTTTTGAAGGAGAACTGGACATGAGGATGGACCGGTCGGCTTCGTTGACCGCAAACGATATCCTGAACGGGTACACTGAACAGGACCTGCATAAAATATTCGGGATGTACGGGGAAGTCAAAAATGCGAAGACGCTTGCCCAGGCTATTGCCGCAGAAAGGGTCAACCGGCCTTTCCGCAGCATCGGTGAGCTGAAAGAACTGCTTAAAGCGCTCGCGCCCAGGGGAAGGGAATTTAAATATTTTGCCCAGGTTTTTCAGGCCTTGCGGATTGCCGTAAACGATGAAATGGGCGCGCTGGAGGACATGCTTTTGCAGTCGGTGGAAGTTTTGAAGCCCGGAGGCCGGTTGGTGGTATTGAGCTACCATTCCCTGGAGGACCGGATGGTTAAAAATTTTATGGCTAAGGGAAAATTTCAGGGCGAGGTTGAAAAGGATTTTTACGGGAATTTAATCCGGCCACTCACACCGGTCGTTCGGAAGGCCATAACGGCGGACACGGAGGAGGTGAGCCGGAACAACAGGGCGAGAAGTGCCAAATTGAGGATTGCGAAAAAAAATTGATAATGGCAGCGAATACTTTCAAGCGTTCAAAAAAGTCATTGGAGACGCCAGCAAGGGGAGGTTTCAACCCTTTTGCCTGGTTTGAGGAAAAATTTCCGATCAGCAACTGGTTGGGGGACGGCGTGCCCGTGAAGCTGATCCCACCCCTACTGTATGCGGCTTTTCTTGCGCTGGTGTATATCTGGAGCAACCATAGGGCTGAAAATACAATTCGGAAAATTGAAAGGGTACAGCAGGAAGTGGAAGACATCAGGGCCGATGTCACCACCCTGGAGGCTGCGTATATGTACAGCAGCAAACAATCCGAGGTCGCAAAAAAAGCAATGCCCTTGGGTATTTATGAGATAGCGGAGCCCCCAAATAAAATAATTGTGAAGAAGTGAACATTAAGCGGTCCATATTATTCAGGGTTCGGATATCCTTTTTGGCGGTGGCCCTTATTGCCGCTTCCATCTTTTACAGGATCACGCAGATCCAGTTTGTAGAAGGAGAGCACTGGAACGAGGTTTCTGACAATATCAACCTGCAATACAAGGAGGTAAAGGCTACCCGGGGCAACATCTATAGCGGAGACGGCAGTTTGCTGGCCACCAGCCTGCCCTTTTACAGGGTGGTGCTGGATCCTTCTATTGCCAGCGCCGAACTGTATAAATCCGGGATCGATTCCCTGTCGCGTTTGCTTTCAAATTTTTATA
>DATGOS010000192.1:0-17855 GCA_035305725.1 Cyclobacteriaceae bacterium | reverse complement strand
CCTCAGACAATTTGCCGATGATCTTGAAAAACACATTCGGTTTGAGGAAAGAAAGCTGTTTCCTTACATCCAGGTGGAACTGCCCGAAACGGAATTGGCTGAGTTTCAGCAAAAGATGGAGGATTCCCATGAGAAAGTACAGGAGGTATGGCACGATGAATTTTGGCTAAAAAGATAAAAGAAGATGTTTTCAAAAGCATGTGAATATGGTATCCGGGCCGTCATTTATATCTGGTCCCAAAACAGTAAGGGCAAAAAAATAGGGATCAAGGACATCTGTAAGGAAATCGACGCCCCGGAATTTTTTACAGCCAAAATCTTACAGTCCCTCGCAAAACAGGGGATAATCAGTTCCTCCAAGGGACCCAACGGCGGTTTTTTCATTGAAAAGGAACAGGAAGATCTCACCCTTATTGACCTGATCATAGCCATTGACGGGGATGGTATATTCCATGGTTGTGGCCTGGGCCTGAAGCAGTGTTCCGAACAGAGTCCCTGTCCAATTCACCATGAGTTTAAGGTTGTCCGCGATCAGTTGGCCAAGATGCTTCGCGAAAAGAAAATTTCAGATCTGGCCGCTGAAATCAATAACGGAAACGCCATACTGGCCAGGTTGGACCTAATTGCTCCATAATTCCCAGGCTTTAAAAAGGTTTCTCCTAAGGGTGAACAGTCGGCAGTCCACGGGCCACAGCCGACCGTCCACAGCCAGCAGCTATGTCCGTCTAGTATCGAAGCAGTCTGTATTGTCTGAATAGATAAGGGATTATTTGCAGCCCGTGGCGGGATTGAGTGGTGGCCATACATCGGCTGTTAACTATGCCAACTCCCGACATAGTGTTTGGTTAAAGGCTGTTTGTTGTTTTCTGAAGTTGATAAATTGGCGCGTTTGTTAAATTGATCAGGTATAGCGTCTAATATCAAACACCACACTATAACCCACTTGCCCCTACACCGTTTCCGTAAGCTCCCGAAGGTCGACGGGAACTACCCTGGAGACCCCTTCCTCTACCATCGTAATGCCGTAGATAATGTCCGTGCTGGCCATGGTCCTCTTGTTATGGGTGACAATGATGAATTGGGAATCCCTGGAAAAGGTTTTGATGATCTGGTTGAACTTGTCGATGTTGGCATCGTCCAGCGGGGCATCTACCTCATCAAAAATACAAAAAGGAGCGGGCTTCAGGAGGTAAATGGCAAACAGCAGGGAGATTGCGGTCAGTGTCTTTTCGCCACCGGAAAGCTGGTTGATCGAAAGAGGGCGTTTCCCCTTGGGTTTGGCGGTAATTTCTATGGGGCTTTCCAGGAGATTGTCGGGATCCTGCAGCCTGATGTCGCAGTCATCTTCCTCTGTAAAGAGAGACCGGAAAACCAGGATGAAATTTTCCTTTATTTTTCCAAAGGCTTCCAAAAATGTTTCTTTGGCTACCTGGTCAATGGCCTGTATGGTCTCCAGCAGAGAGTTCTTCGCTTTTATAAGATCTTCTTTTTGATCCGTGATGAAGGTATGCCGCTCCTTGATCTCGTCATAGGCCTCCTTGGCCAGGGGGTTAATGGGACCCATTTTATCCATGCGCTCCTTTACCTGGCTGATGGTCTGCCGAAGGGTATCCTCCTCCGCGTCCGCATATTCCTCAGGGACCTCGGGCTGTTCCGCCATCAGCCGGTCCAGGTCGATCTCAAACTCCACACTTAACCTTTCCTTCATGCCATTCAGCTTCAGCTTTACCTCGTTGAGGGTCTGCTGCATCTCCATGATCAGCGTGTCTAGATGCGCTTTAGCCTTATGAACCTCGCGGATGGATTTTTCCAGTTCATCAATGTCAGCCCTTCCGGCATAATAGTCTTTCTCCGCTTCATTCACCCCTATTTCAATGGTCTCTTTTTCCAGATAAAGGGCCACCAGTTCCTCATCCCTTACTTCATGCCTCTCCAGCAGGTTTTTGATTTCCTGATCCGTAGATGTCAGTTCTTCCTGGGATTTGACGATTCTTTCATTGCTGCTTTCGAAGGCATTTTGCTTAAAGGAAATTTCCTGGGCGATGCGGTCGACCTTGTTGAGGTGTTGGTGGTACTGAATGTTTTCCTGATTGTATGCGTTTGATTTAAGGGACAATGATTCCGTTTCCAGTTGGAGCTGGCTGTTCGTTTGGGCAAGCCGTTGTTCCAGTTCCGCATAGGAGCTTTTTTCCTCTTCCAGTTGTGCCAAGATTTCCTGAAGCTCCTGGTCCAGGGATGCGATCCTTTCCAGGATGTCCTCCCGTTTGGTCGCGTTGGAGGAAAGCATCTCGGTTAGCTGTTCTTTTTTGGTCCGGATGGAGATGTAATTTTGGTTGATCTCGCTGATTTGGTTTCTCAGGTCTTCAAGCACTTCCTTGAAGGAAACTTCCTTGATCCTCATCAAATCGCTTACCTCATCATCCAGCCGGGAACGGGTACCCGCAATTTTTTTCTGAAGCTCCCGGATTTCTTTGTCCAGTTTCTCCAGATTTTTAGCCCTGCCCAGCCTTTTCCCTTCAAAGAGACCCACGGAACCGCCGGAAATGCTGTATTTCCTTTTAATAAACTTACCGTTTTCGGTAATGAAAATGGCACTGGTGTCCGCAGGAATTTCCTTGATATCCGGCCCGCAAACATAGACATCATCCAGCATATAGGAGACCAGCCTTCCATACTTCAGGTCGTATTCTACGATTTCTGTGGCCGGCACCGCCTGCGCAAAAAGCTTGTTTTGAGTGGGGCGGAATTGTTCAAAATGTTCCAATATAAAAAAGTGCGCCTTTCCCCGGGCAGCGTCGCTCAATAGACTCACCGCCATGATGGCCTGGGCCTCGGTCTCCACTACATAGTAATTCATGTAGTTTTCCAGGTAATTTTCAATGGCCACCCGGTATTTTTCATCCGTGGTCAGGATGTCGGACAGGAGGGGTGTATCCTTGGCCCAGTTGGAATTTTTTTTCAGGAACTTAATGGCCTCCGGAAACCCTTCCAGGTTATCCACCATGGATTTGGTAAGGTTATATTCGTTTTGCCTGGCATCCAACCGCCTGGCGGTAAGGGTAATCTCTTCCCTGATGAGCTCTATGGTATGGTTACTTTGCTCAAGCTGCCTGTTTTGTTCCGCTTCTTTTGTCTTCGTGCTTTCCAGTTCAAGGGTTTTTTCATCCAGTGCTTCCCGCAAAAGCACCAGCTTTTCCTCAAATACCGACAGGTTTTCTTCCTGGTTGTTGTCTGACGAAGCTGTTTTTTCCAGTTCCTGCTTTAACCCCGACAGTTGTATCTGATGGATTTCCTTGTCCTTGGTCAGTTGGTAGACCAGGTCTTTTTTATGGGCAAATTCCTCGCTCAGGGACTTTTGTTTCTCCTGGATTTGGCTGTGCGATGCCTTTTGATCTTCAAAATCAGCTTTAAGTTTTTCCAGCGATGCCTTCTTTTCTTCCAGGATCCTGCCTTCTACCTCCTTTTCATCTGTAAGTGATTTGATGCTAAAACCCGCCCTTTCGTTGCTGCTCCGGTCAAGACTTATCTGTTCCCTAAGCTTCCTTGCCCTGTCTTCCAGAAACCGGAGTCTTTCGTTTTTTATTTTTTTGTCACTTTCAAACTGCCTGATGTTGTGTACATGCTCGTTGAGGGTCTTTTGTCTGGAGGAAAGTAGCTTTTCCCGGCCGATAAGTTCCGCCTTGTTCTTTTCAAGCAGAGCCTCCTTTTCCGTTATCTGGTTGTTGAGACGGAGTTTTTGATCATTTTCCTCCTGGATTTTTTGGCTGATTTTGTGGATCTCATCCGTGTAGCTGTTGACTTTTTTCTTGGCCAGGCTAATGCTTGCTTCCTTGTAGGTCTTTTTTAGTTCAAAATACCGGGTCGTCTGCCGGGCTTGTTTTTCAAGGGTCTTGAGGTTTTTATCTATTTCGAACAGGATGTCATCCACCCGGTTCAGGTCAGCGTCGGTATCGTCCAGCTTTTTTAGGGTTTCTTTTTTCCGGGTTTTAAATTTTGAAATTCCCGCAGCCTCCTCAAACAGGTCCCGTCTGGAATTGTTTTTGTCGTTGAGCAATTCATCCACCATCTTCAGTTCGATGATGGCATAGCTGTTCGACTGGATGCCCGTGTCCATGAAAAGGTTATTGATGTCCTTTAGCCTACAGGCGATGCCGTTAAGCAGGTATTCGCTTTCGCCGGAACGGTAATACCGGCGCGTGATGGTCACATAGGTATATTCCGTGGGCAGAAGGTTTTTGGTGTTTTCAAAAGTCAGGGAAACCTCCGCCATGTTTACCGGCTTTCTCGATTTGGTGCCGTTAAAAATAATGTTCTCCATTTTTTCGGAGCGGAGCATGCGGGTCTTTTGTTCACCCAGTACCCAGCGAACGGCATCCACCACGTTGGATTTGCCGCAGCCATTGGGACCTACAATGCCTGTGATCCCTTTGTCAAAGTGTATGACCACCCTGTCCCCAAAACTCTTAAAACCCTTAACTTCAAGCTTGGTAAGCTGCATGCGGATGATTTACTGATGAAACTTTAAACAAAAATACGCAGTACCTTTGAATAACCAAGGTGGAATAGGATTTGATCGAGGGATTGGGCAGACGGGCGGCAAAGAGACTGTCAGGAAGTCCTGTGGGCAAATTTCCCATTGCCGCATTTTTTTCCTAATTTTATAAACGCACAAAAGGATGAACTATGACGGAGCGACATAATGAAGCCACGCCCCAACGACCGGATGGAACCAGGGTGTTGGACGCACCTTTGGTAGACATTAATCTTAATGATTTTATAAAAATAATTAAAGAAGAACCTACCTGGAAGGACAGCGACAAAAATTCCATAACGGTGTACAAAACTGATGGGTTGAGCGTGGTGCTGATTGCCTTGCACCGCGGTGCTGAATTGAAGCGGCATACCGCCGCCGGCATCATTACCGTGCAGGTGTTGGATGGCAGGATCCGGTTTGACACTGATGAGGGATCTTCCGAAATGGGACAAGGGGAGATGCTGGCCCTGCATGAAAGGATTCCCCACGCAGTTTTTGCCATGGAGGAATCTGTATTTTTGTTGACCCATGCCAAACCCAAGACCGCCTGATTTTGAAACCCGAAGCCCTTACCTATGGAAGTTGATGCCAGTACCATTGTTTACCTGATTGCCATTGTAGTTTATTTCCTGTATTCCGTTTTTTTCAACAAGAAAAATCCGGAGCAAAATTTACCTGAGGAAGAGGGAGAGGACAACAGGCCCCCCAGGAAAACGGTTTCCTTTGATGAATTGTTGAAGGAAATCCGGAGGGAGCAGGGCGAACGGGAGCGGGACCTGACGGAATCCGAACCCCAAAAACGGGAGGCCCATAGACCCGAACCCCGGGAAAGGGAGGTTCGTAGACCCGAACGCCGGGAACCGGAGGTCCATAGACCCGAACGCCGGGAACGGGAGGTCTATAAACCCGATCCGGTGCCGGCCCGAAAAGCCTATGAAAATGCGGAAAGAAGGTCGCGGTATGAAGATGCCGCCCGGGATTATAACCAAAGCCCCTATCAGTCCTTTGAGCGTCAGCCTTTGGTGAAACTGGACGACCAGGTTGATATTGAATCAACGGAAAAAATCCTCGGAGAGGTGGAGGATGAATATTCCTCCGCAAACCCTTACGGTGCGATTTTGAAAAATCCCGAAACAGCCCGGGATGCCATTGTAGTGGCGGAAATCATTCAACGCAGGCATTTTTGACAAAGCAATTTTGAGCGCCCGGCCGCAGTTCGACAGTTCGACAATTCACCAGTTCGCCCATCCGACAGTTCGACAGTTCAACAATTCGCCAAAGCACCAACTTACCACTTCACCACCTTACCCCTCGGCCTAACTAACCGCCTGCGGCTTCTCTGGTCATTCTCTTTGAATATGCTTCGCCCAAATACCTGTCGATCAGGCCCCGGCCCAGGTATATCAGAGGGGTCAGCAAAACAGCCACGGCAAACTTATACAGATAATTGATGATCCCGACCGCAATGATCTGCTCCATAGACCAGTTGCCAAAGACATAAAACGCGATCCACAGGACTACAATGGAATCGATGAGCTGGGAGACGAGCGTGGAGCCGGTGGCACGCAGCCAGATCATCTTTGCCCCGGTGATTTTTCTCAGCTTTTGAAAAACATAAACATCGATCAACTGCCCCAGCAAAAACGCTGTCAGGGAGCCGAGGATGATGCCCAATCCCTGTCTGAAAATGGTGTTGAAGGCATAGTCAATGTTGAAAGGATTGCCCTCGGCATCTACGGAATTGACCTCCATCCAAAACGCGGCGGGAGAAAGCTGGGTCACCACCGTAATGACCACAAAGACGTAGGCGATAAACAGGGCCGTCATATAGCTAATCCTTCTGACACCCTTTTTTCCGTAATATTCGTTGATGATATCCGTGCTGATAAAGACAATAGGCCAAATCACCGCTCCCGCGGTAAGGTTAAAATCCAGGACGTAATCACCAAAAAATACCCATCCCACCGGATCGAGTCCCAAGGTCTGTTCGGCCGAGAATATTTTCACGCCAATAATTTCGGCAACAATCGCATTGGTGAGGAAAATACTACATAGCACAATGAACAGATTCCTCTTTTTTGACTGGAAATTCAGCTCGTCAGCGTCCATTATTCTATCCAAAAAGTTTTGCCCTCCTCACTGAGGAAAGACTCCGGAAAAACCTCCCTGGCTTCCCCCAGGAGCGGACCAAGGTCCGTGTATCGGCTGGAAAAATGACCGAGAAGCAACTGCCTGGCCCCGGATGATCGGGCGAGGATCGCTGCCTGTGCGGCGGTACTATGCCCCGTTTCGGAGGCTCTGGTTTGGTGGATGTTCATAAACGTGGCTTCGTGATACAGCAAATTGCTTTCCTGAATATAGGGAATGATTGTTTCATCAAAAACTGTATCCGAACAATACGCATATTTCCTTAGCGGGGCAGGCGGGTGGGTGTATTCATCCACAGGATATTTAACACGCCCCTGTTCATCCAGAAAATCCTTTCCTTCCCGCAGCGCGTTTATCGCTTCGATACTCAGTTTGCTCTGTTGCACCTTTTCTTTGACCAGGTTCCTTAACCTGGGCTTTTCTTCAAAGGTAAATCCGGTACAGGGAACTCTGTGCTTGAGCGGAAAGCTATAGACCTTCAGTTGTTTGTCCTCCAGCAGGAAGTTCTTTCCGTCGGTCCTGGTTTGGACAAAATCAACGGGAAAATTCAGCTTCAGGTTGCTATGCCTGAGCTGGACGGTAATGATTTCATCCAGCCCTCTGGGACCGAAAACGGTGAGCCTTCTTTCCCTTCTGGCAAGCTGGAAGCTTAGAATCAGCCCCATCAAGCCCAGATAATGGTCGCCGTGCAGGTGGGAGATGAAAATGTTGTCGATTTTGGAAAACCTGATTTTGAATTTACGCAACTGGATCTGGGTGCCTTCCCCACAATCCACTAAAAAATAGCTGTTGTCCAGCGCCACGACCTGGGAGGTTTGGTTTCTGCCATGGCAGGGGATTGCCGCATTGGTCCCTAAAATCGTTACACTAAATCCCAAACCTAGATCTCGTCTTCCTTTTCCTCACTGTCAATCTCATGGATGAAAATGGCATCAGCCGCATCTTCATGGGTTTCTACCACATTCAAAACCTTGTCCAACATGGAGATTTTGATCAACTTGTTGACATGCTCCTGTGGAGAAGAAATCACGAAAATGCCTCCGTCCTCGCCAAATGCCCGATTGCCCACCAACAAGGCGCTGAGCCCGCTTGAATCCGCATACTTAACCTGACTCATGTCCAGGATGAGGTTACGGTACCCTTCGGCGTGTACCGTCAACAACTCGGACTTAAGCTGGGGAGATATGGTGGAATCCAGCTTTTCTTCCATGAGGGTGAATATGACGTACTGTTCTTTTTTGTCTACTGAATATTTCATAATCCTTTTCTTCAATACTTCATCTAAATATTCTCTTCCACTGATTTTCTGATCTGCTCCATGATTTCGGTATTGTCACGTCTTTCAAATACCTCTCCCGTTAACTTTTCATAGAGCTCTATGTATCTTTCGGAAATTTCTTTTACCATTTCCTGGGGCATGGTAGGCACCTTTTGTCCCTCCTTCCCCTGAAAATTATTGGCGATCAGCCACTGACGGACAAATTCTTTGGACAACTGCTTTTGGGGCTGGTCCAACATAAATTTTTCCTCGTATCCTTCCGCATAAAAGAAGCGTGAGGAATCAGGCGTGTGGACCTCGTCGATCAGAATGATCTGATCATTGTATTTGCCAAACTCGTACTTGGTATCCACCAGGATAAGCCCCTTTTCCTTGGCCATCTCGGTACCCCGGTCAAAAAGCTCGTAGGTGTATCGCTCCAGTTGCACGTAGTCCTCAAAACTCACCAGCTTGCTCGCGAGGATCTCGCCTTTGCTGATGTCCTGGTCATGGCCCTCTTCAGCTTTTGTGGTCGGTGTAATGATAGGGTTGGCCAGTTTTTCGTTCTCCTTCAAGCCGTCCGGCAGGTTTACGCCACATATATCCCTTTTGCCCGATTTGTATTCCCTCCAGGCATGTCCGGTAAGGTAACCCCGAATTACCATCTCTACCTTAAAAGGTACACATTTCTTTCCTATTGTAACATTGGGGTGGGGTGTGGCCGATACCCAGTTGGGTACGATATCGGCTGTAGCTTTAAGGGCTTTGGCGGCAATTTGGTTAAGAATCTGACCTTTATACGGGATGGGAAGCGGCAATACCACATCAAAGGCGGATATCCTGTCTGTGGCGATCATAGCTAATTTGTCCTCAAACAAATAAACATCCCGGACCTTGCCGCGGTAGAATCCGGTCTGGCTGGGAAATTTAAAGTTAGTATCTCTGATCGCGGTGTTCATAGTTGGTGAATTGGTGAACAAAAATAGGGACAAGCTTGGGGATATGCTAAAAATAAGCTTTTAATTCCTCAATTTTCTTGCCGATATCCTTACTTTTCTATAGTACGTTCTAAAAGAAGTTCTCCTGCCTGGTCGTATTGCTTGTAGATTCCCAACATTTCCCCCTGTGCATAAGGGATGATCTCTCTAATTTGCCCGTTTGGATGGTAGGAGACAATCTCGCCGTCGATCTTCCCGTTTACGAAACGGGTAATTTTCTTTGGTGTTCCGCCCGGAAACAGTTCTTTATCGAGCAAGGGCACACCTTTGCTGTTATGCTCGGTGATTTTTGCCAGTTCTCCTGTAGGATAAAATACCTCGGCGTTTCCCCGGACCTGCCCGTTTCTATAGCTGGTTGTGGAAGCTATTTTTCCGTTTTCATGGTATGTGGTGAATTTTCCATGAGGCCGGCCCCGTCTATAGTTTCCCTTTGTTTCCAGACTGCCGTCTTCAAAATACATCAGGAATGGACCGTGTTTTACTCCTCTTTTGTATCCGATTTCAGCTGATATCTCCCCGTTTGGATGATAGGAGACAAAGTCCCCTTCCAGGTTACCGGCCTTGTACGTGGCTTCAGAGGCAGTCGTTCCGTTCTCGTGATACCTGATCAGCGTTCCTTCCAAAATCCCTCGGTCGAACCGCGCCACTTCCATCAATTGGCCGCTTTCATAATAACTGGTCCTTTGCCCGTGGGGATAGTTGTCCAAAAAATCCGTCTGCGTTTTTATCTCTCCGGATTCATAGAAAGTCTTGACAATGCCCTGCAGCTGGTCCTCCACGTAGTTTGCGGACTGGGAGACGGTGCCGCTTTGATAAAAGGAAAACGCGGGTCCCGTTCTGAGCCCCCGCTCATAGTACACTTTCCGGAGTGTGTCCGCACTGCCCGGAAACATGGAGATAAACAGGCCTTCTCTTTTCCCGGCAACAAAAGACCCCGTCTCCACGACCTCACCCTGTTCGTTGAAACGCTGGTAAAGCCCATCCGGCAGGCCGTTTTTTTTCGAAAAAATTTCCCTAAGGAGGGTTCTTTCCTCGTCGTAAAAAGTGCTGTCTTTTTCCTGGGCAAAGAGTACCTGACAATATCCCAAAGAAAACAAAACCAATACAACAACTTTAATCATAACTTTTCGATCACCATAGCGGAAGCGCCGCCGCCTCCGTTACAGATGGCCGCTACGCCTATTTTCCCCGCGTTTACGCTCAATACCGAATTTAGGGTAGCAATAATCCTTGCCCCCGAACAGCCCAGGGGATGACCAAGAGCGACGGCTCCCCCAAACACATTGAGTTTTTCATTGGGAATCCGCAGTTTTCTTTGATTGGCCACCGCCACCGCGGCAAAGGCTTCGTTAATTTCATAATAATCTACCCTATCTTCAGAGACGCCCGCGTTTTTAAGCGCCTTGGGAATAGCCAGGGCAGGACTGGTAGTAAACCAAACAGGATCCTGCGCGGCATCCGCAAATCCCCGAATAACGGCAAGCGGTTTTAAACCCAAAGTCGGTGCTTTTTTCTTGCTGGCCAGGAGGAGCGCCGCGGCACCGTCATTCATGGTGGAAGCATTGGCGGCGGTTACCGTGCCGTCCTGTTGAAACGCAGGTTTAAGCTTCGGGATCTTTTCAAACTGCACCCGTTTAAATTCCTCATCCTCATCGACGGTAAGAACTTCTCCCTTTTTTCCTTCTATTTGCACAGGCAGCACTTCTTCCTTAAAGTAGCCTTTACGCCATGCTTCTGCGGATCTTGTATAAGACTGAATGGCGTACTCATCCTGGTCTTCCCTGGAAATTCCC
The DNA here is from genome assembly GCA_035305725.1 of Cyclobacteriaceae bacterium. Lineage (GTDB taxonomy): Bacteria > Bacteroidota > Bacteroidia > Cytophagales > Cyclobacteriaceae > DATGMS01. The sequence goes on along the minus strand of DATGOS010000192.1, from coordinate 7,124 downwards.
ATTTCGCGGGCTGTATTTTCCGCGCAGTTGCCCATGGGAAATTTGTAATAGATTTCCCGCAGCCCGTCCTTTTCCAGGCCGTCTACCAGTTCGGCACTTCCATATTTATAGCCAAAGCGGGCTTTGGGCAGATAAAAAGGAACATTGGACATGCTTTCCATACCGCCCGCGACGATGAGGTCCTGTTGCCCGGTCATAATAGACTGTGCAGCCAGCATCACCGCCTTCATGCCAGAGGCACATACCTTGTTGACGGTGGTACAGGGAACCTCATAGGGCAATCCCGCACCCAGGGCCGCCTGCCTTGCCGGCGCCTGGCCAAGGTTGGCGGACAGCACGTTGCCCATAAAAACCTCCTGCACTTCTCCGGGATCCATCCCTGTGCGTGCCAATAAGCCTTCGATGCTCCTGGAGCCCAGTTCTACGGCAGATATACCGGACAGGCTCCCGCCAAAACTTCCCAGCGGCGTCCGTACTGCGGCTAATATATATACTTCTTCCATCTCAATCTCTTATTCTCCTAGTCCCTTCGTCCCTAAGTCAACAAGTCTTTCCGTCCCAAATCTCTACCAATCCGGAAGATTACTGTCAGGACGCTTGGTGGGCTTTTTTTGGTTTTGTTGGATATACCGGAGTTCCGCATTGTTCATGGCATCCAGGATCTGTGCGGCCTGTTCGGGGGTAATGTTCATTTGCTCCAGTTTTTGGCGCATTTCCTCCATGGCCTTTTCCCTTTCACTCAGGTCACTTTCCAAATCGCTGGATTCCTCAACGGGTTCTTCCTGAGCGGATTTTTCGCCCCGCTTCTCCTGGTTTTCTTCAGAGTCCGAGGCCTGGTCTTCCTGGGTCTGTTCCTCACCTTCCCCGTCTTTCTGGTCCTGGCTTTCCTGATCCTGCTGGTTTTGCTGGTCCTGTTGCTCCTGTTGTTCCTGCTCGTCCTTGTTCTGCTGGTCTTTTTCCTGCTGTTCCTGGTCCTCTTTGAGCTTTTCGTTCAGGGCCAGCAGCTTAGGGTCATTGGGATATTTCTCCAATCCTTCGGCAAGTATCTGTCCCGTGCCCGCAATATCACTGTTGACATATTGCCGCGCGGCCCGGTTAAAATAATCCGTTTCCGTCTGAGCATATCCGGTCCCTGCGGCAAAACATATAAGTATTAGGCCCAGTAGGCCACAAATCGTTTTAGTTTTCATTAATCTCATGGATATCTCCCAGATGCTTTATAAACTCATCGTAATAGGAAACAGTTTCATCAATTTCCAGGGCTTTGCTCATCACATCCAATGCTTCCCCAAAACGGAATTGATCCACCAGGGCATCTGCTTGCGCTTTCATACGTTTGGCATAATTTGAGGGTTGCATCCGGTCCTCTTCCTGTTGTTCCTGTTCTTCCTTCTCCTCTTCATTGTCCGCCAGCCAGCGGCTCAGCAATTCATAATTGTACCTGGCGGATTCATTGGAAGGATCTTTCAGGAGGGCCAGTTTGAAGGAGGCCAGTGCTTCCTTGTATTTTTTTTCCTCCGCGTCTATAACACCGCTTTGGTTGGCAGCATTCGAGGCAATTGTAATTTGGGAAGCGCCCAGCAAGGCCGCATAGCCCTTTTGGGCTTCGGCTTCCTGCCCGTTGTAGTGGTAGCTGAGCGCCAGGTTAAACCTTACTTCCTCATTGTCCAGACCATGGGTACCGACCAGTTCCAGGTGTTGCCTTACGGATTCCTCGTATTTGGCTTCGGTGTACAGCCTTTCTGCCTGCGCAATGGCTTTGTTTCTTTCCGAGATCTGTGTCCAGGAAGCCGGTAAAAATATCAACAGTCCGAACAAAATCCTTGATAATATCATGGTGATCACGTTTACGGTCATATGGAAAGTGTTCTCATCGGCAACATCATGTCCAGGAGTGCCAAGGCCAGCCCAGCCAGTAGAAAATAGAAGTATTTATTTGCCGAAGCCTCCACCATCCTGGTCCCCATCACGGCCCCTTCCAGTTGTTCTATAGCGGCAATCAACTGAGGAATTTCCTGCATTTCATCACTGATCTCAAAGTATGTTCCGGAAGTTGCGGCCGCCAGGCGCTTTAGCTTTGTGGATTCCAGCCTGGAAATTACAGGGGTGCCCGTTTTAGGGTCCATGATGATCCCGCTGCGCGTGGGAATGGTTGACCCCCGCTCCGTCCCTATGCCCAGGCTGAAGATGGTAACGCCTGCCTGGTTGTATTCGTCCAGGATGTTTGACAGGTCACCGCCAAAATCCTCTCCGTCACTGATCAGGATCAACGACTTTGAACTGATCTCCCGGTTTTCATCGGTTTGAAATTTCTTCAGTGCGAGGGCAAGCGGTGCGGCGATGTCTGTGCCTTTGTTGGGTACCAACCCGGTATTCAGCCCGTCGAGGTGCAGTTGGATCACGTTTTGGTCATAGGTCAGGGGGCATTGGATAAATGCCTCGGAGGAAAAAATAATCAGTCCTATCCTGTCAGAGGAAAAGTTCCTCACCAGACGCTGAAGCTCAAACTTTACCCTTTGTATCCTGCTGGGGCTGATGTCCTCCGCGTTCATGGACTGGGACAGGTCAATGGCAATGAAAATATCCTTCCCCTCCTGGGTAATTTCTTTCATGGCGTTTCCCAAAGACGGTCCGGACAAAGCCACCAAAAACAACACGAAATACGTCAGGCGCAGTCCAAGCTTGAAAAAAAGCCTGGGCAGCTTTACCTTCAGTTTTTTGTTGATCCTCCAAAACCGGAATAAATAAATAGAATACAACAGTCCAAATACTATTGCGAGAACAAGGGTAAGCTGGCTGTCAGGATATGCCCATATCATAATCCGAAATTAGGAATTTTATGATAAAACGACAGCCCGGCCAGTGAATTATTGTTTTTTTACCGGAAAAATTCCTTGGCTTTTTTAATCGCAAGCTGGTGTGCAAGATTACCTAGACCGCTTCAGCGGTTTGCCCCCTCGACAATTCCACAACAGTCGACAGTCAACAGGCTACAGTCCACGGCCCACGGCACACATAGGGGATAACGTTCATCTGAAACCAGCGGCCGTCGCTCGTCTGGACCTCCTTTTCCATAATTTTCCCGGTCTTGATCACTTCATCGACATTCTCAATGATCGTGGAATACCGGATATTGTCTACCAAGTGCGCAAACGGCTTTCCCAGATCATCCGGGGTGAAATTAAACTGTTTCATCGCCGGAGGGGTAAACTTCCGGAGGATCAGGTCAGCATCGACAAAGAGTTGGGGAATAATCGTGTTCTTAAAATAGTTTTCAAGGTCATCGTTAAGTTTGATAAGCTCTTTAATCTGCTGTTTCTTTGATTGTTCTAAATGGCTCATGTGCGGAACCTTAAATGTTAAAATAATTCTTCAGCGACATACAATTACCACCTATTGTTTCTAAAGCAACGAAATGCCATACCAAAATAGGCAAAACCACAATTTAAAAAAAGTGTACGGCACGAAGTAAATCCAGTCTTACAACCGCATGCTGCGTATAAATTTGTTGTCGGATCCCAACACCAAAGGGATCAACAATGAAAACCAATGACCAATCCGCTGGATGGAAGCACTTTGTATTTGCTTTCCTCGAAATTTTTCGAGACCACATAATATTTTATGTAGTACAACTTCCACCTGGTGCTCTTCAGGCAAGAATGGAATTTTCCACATAAGTTTTCACTGCCTCACCCGCCGATAGGTCCGCAAACAGTTTTTCCGCTTCCTCCTGCAATTGCTCCCGGGGCATGCTTAGGATGATCCGGGCGCCATGGAGTATGGAAAAATGCGTGGCAAGTTCCAAGATGATATCGAACTGGTGGGAGGTGACGAAGATTCCTGTGCCTTCCTTAGCCCTTTGTTTGAGGATTTTAACAACCTCACGGGTGGTAATGAAGTCAATGCCATTAAAGGGCTCATCCAATACAAGAAATTCGGGGCTATGGATCATTGCTGCGGCAAAGGAGACCTTGCTCTTCATTCCATTGGAATAGGTGTTTATGGGTTTCCGGTCCGCCGGGAGGCTGAAAAGCGACAGGCTTTCATCAATCTTGGGTTGATATGTTTTTGGTCCCATCCCGATGAGCCGGCAGACGAATTCCAGGTATTCCCCCGCGGAAAGATAAGGCAGGTACAGGGATTCGTCAAAAACGAAACCGATTTTCCTGATACGCTCCGTTTTCATAGGTGCCTGGTCATAATAAATCCCCCCGTTTTCCTTCGGCAAGAGTCCAGCAAGTATTTTGATCAGGGTGGATTTTCCCGCGCCGTTGGTGCCCAGCAAAGCATGGATTTCTCCCTTCCTGATGTCCAGGCTGACGTTGTTGAGGACAGTTTGTGTCCCGAACCGTTTAGAGATATTTTTCAGCCCGATCATATTTGTACAAAGCACTTGTCAACCAAATTAGCAAAAGCATGACAAAAACTGCCGCCGCAAGCGTGGGGACAGCCTGGGAAAGGAGGAATAATATAGTAAAAATTAATAAAACGGAAAAGAAAAACAGGGGAACAATAAGTATCTTTTGAAGGATCAAAAAAGCAGAACCCTTCAACCGATAGTACAGCATGGTATTGCCAAAGCTGAGGGCGAACAACAGAACCCCGTTCAACACAAGCAGCTGATTCAGGTAATCTGATGACTTCATGCCTTCTAAAGCAAACAGGCCAAAAAACATCAACAGCGTGAAATTAAGGGCGTTCACCGACAAGATCATCAAGGTGTTGGACCATAACAGGACACTGTCGGGAAGCCCGTAAAGTTTGTACAAGATAACATTCTGTTCCGAGGGTGCGGCTAGGTTTAGCATTTCCCTGTGCAAAAGAAAAAAAGCCATCGGAATAATCAGGAATATATCCAAAAAATACACGGGACTAAAAAGCAGAAAGGAGAAAAGGACAAGGATCAAAGTCCCTTCTTTTTTAAGTATTTTGAAAACAAGGCTTGCCATGATTTCAGATCATTTTATAGGGGAAAGAGGCGGGATTGATAAAAGGGTTTTGTTCATAAACCTGTTTTGTGAAATAACCGAAGGTGTAATACAACCCAATTAAAACCGGTACCAAAAACAGAAGAATCGTGGCATAATGGGAATTTACCCATTGCTGAAAAGGGAGGTGCATCTCGAAAATCCTTCTATCGTTGGCGGAGCTTAATCCGGAAAACCCAAAAAGGAAAGAAAACCCCATAATCAATAACCACAGATAAACCACAGAAACAGTCTTCATCCGGTTTCCCACTACTGACATAAAAACAAAAAACGTCACCAAAAAGCAATACAGGAACACCAATATTGAAAGCGCGGTCAACGTAGATGGCCCAGATAGCGCGACGGCACCAAATAATAGAAGTACCAGTAACTTAATGCCAAACAGCTCCATGACTATGAGGTACCTAAATTTACATGAAAAGTGGCCATTAAAGTAAAAAAAGTGGATGGGGTCGAAGCTACATTTGTTAACGACCTTTCCCAATTCAAGGAATAATAACGCCATCCCGAAAATCAGCCAAAAACTTACCAATCCCTCCAAGCGGTAGGCCACGTAACCCAGGAAAAACACCACGGGAAGGATACCATATATCCTGGGAAAAGTAAACCTTTGGTTTTTGCCAAAGCTTCCCTTAATTCTGCCGTAGATGCGCCAGTTTTGGCGGACTAAGTATTTGAGCTGTGCAAGACCCATAAAAAGAAAAGACAAGCCCTGTCTTCCATGGCATTATCAATGGATTTTCTGCTTAGTTTTTTTATTCCCGGTCTCTCTTTGGTGCATTGCGTCTGCGAAAAACAGTAAAGCTCCTATCACCAACATTGCGGATAAAAGAAATTCGGGAAGGGCAATAAATTTATACAGCCGGTTGAGGGAAAGAAAAATGATCCCAACCATTGTCGCAATATAAACGGTGTTAAATATTTTACGAGAATTTTTCATGGCCTGTGGGTATTCAGACAGACGGACCTTATTCCTTATATATCCTGTTTTTATTGTCCATCCCCCTGTTTTTTTTGTACAATTGATAGGCAACAAAATACAAGCTTAATGCGGTTATAAAATTCGCCGTAGCCGTCAGGGTAGAAATTGGATGCGGGCCACTGTATAAGAACAAGGCATAAGCCAAGAAGCCCACCATAAGGTTGGCACACATAAAAAGGGCAAATATTTTTCTGTTATTCATTTCAGTTCAACAACCGTCTGCCCAACTTTTTATACCCTTCAGAATGAGAAAGCTTCAATTCCCCGGTCAATGTTTAAACTATGGCTACCTTGGTTTTAGCTTTCATCTAAATTAAACATATCCACTGAAAAAATCTTTCAGTGGGCTCATTTTTTTGACAAATATTCACTTACGGAGGAGACTACGTTGTTTGGGATTGCTTTTTTTCTAACGCAAAGGCCGCGAAAGTTTTACGCAAAGATGCGCAAAGATTCCCGCGCACTTGGCGTTTGCACGTACACCCATTTATTCTAAAGGGTTTACAACCGAGAGAAGAGCATAGGCACTCTCTTGAAGCCGCTCCGTGCCCTCTGAGCTCTCGGTGGTGAGAAAATTAAACTACGGAGAAAACGGAGCGCGCTGAGGCCGCGGCACTTTTCTAACCGCAATGATACGCCAGAAAGACGCCCGCCTCCCGGTAGGCAATGAACGCAAAGAATACCTCCTCGCGTTCCTCGTGATAGCCTTTGCGCACCTGGCGGTTAGGAAAAGCGATCAAATCGAATAGAACGCCAATAAATGGACTGAGCGCTCCCGAACCAATTAACTTTGGCTATCCGCTATAGGTGCTCAAGCACCGGAATTTTGCTTTAGCGCTTTTATCTGGGAAAAAGCAATGGTTAACAGGGAAACCGAGAGCAGGCATAAACCCACGTTGCCGGGATCTTTTATAAACGGAATCCAACTGTCCCCCTGAAAAACCAAGGTATTATAGAGCAATATGCCAAAGGCACCGCCTCCACAGACCAATAGGATGAAAATGATGTTTCTGTTTTTCCTTGTTGGGTTCATAAGATATTGCTTTTACAACTAAATTATTTCATGCTAAGCAAAAAGAAGGGAGAGCGCAAATCCCTCAAAAATGGCACAGCAGAGCTTTAGCGGCCTCGGCATTGCGGCCATTGCGTGGATT